>SKQZ01000100.1 GCA_007118765.1 Candidatus Hydrogenedentota bacterium | reverse complement strand
GCAGATGAAACGCGTCCGCTGCTTCAGGGCGCCCGCCTGACCACATGGGAGTTATCACAAGCAGGCATTGACGTTACCCTGATTTGTGACAATATGGCGGCACACGCCATGCGGGCCGGGATGATAGACCTTGTCATTGTGGGCGCGGACCGCATAGCCGCCAACGGCGACGCGGCCAATAAAATCGGTACTTACGGGGTCGCCGTGTTGGCGCATGAACACAATATTCCCTTCTATGTAGCAGCGCCATCAAGCACCTTTGATCGCCATACCGCACACGGCGATGCCATCCCAATTGAACAACGCGATGCCGAAGAAGTCACCTGCTGGCAAGGAAAACCACAAGCCCCTGACAACATCAATGTCTACAATCCGGCATTCGACGTTACACCCGCCGCATTGATTACGGGCTTCATCACCAACCGCGGCGTGCTCCTGCCGCCATACGAAACATCACTTGCCGAGGTGTTGCATTGATCTGAAGCGAACCGCAACATCATGTTATCGCTATTCCTCTATCACATATAATGTCATGAATGTTGCGCTTTTGTATCGTTTCGATTACAATACAACCTATTCTAGCCTGGATATTTCATCAGGTTTCGTCGTGAGCCTGTGAAGATTACGCCAGAGCAGGTGTTTTGCGCAGGCCGCCGGCTGACAGCGTGTTATTACACGTCGAAGTCGGCGGGCAAGTAAAGTGCCTGATATGGTGTAAGATTCGCAGGCGTAACCCCGCCACGGCGGGGTGAAATATGTGGGCTAGGGGTTGCTGCGGACAGTGTTCGCCGCGAACTGGAGATAGGCTTACTTGAAAGGATAGTGACACGGTTCAGAATTGTGAAATTGAACTCGAGAGCCAGGAAGAATCACTCAAGCTTCTGGGCTACAATGGAGAAATTCGCAAATATATACAATCGCGATCCCCGGTTCGCATTGTTGATCGCGGCGCAAAAGTAGTCGTTATTGGCGAAGAAGCGTCGGCCAACGCCGTAACCACCATGCTGTCGGATATGCTGACAGCGGTCCGCAGAGGGTATACGCCGTCGTTAGCCGACTTTGAATACGCGCTGTCAACCTTGGAATCACCGGAAAGCGATAGCCGGAGTTCGTTGTTGTCGCATCAACCGGCTGCCATACGCTCTGATTTGCACATTCGCCCGCGCACACAAGGGCAAAAACACTATTTGGATGTTATTAACCAACACGATATTACGCTGACCATCGGTCCCGCGGGCACCGGCAAAACCTATTTGGCGATGGCAGTGGCCGTTTCCGCCTTGTTGAACCGTCAGGTGAAGCGATTGGTGTTGACGCGCCCCGCCGTGGAAGCGGGGGAGCGCCTCGGGTTTCTCCCCGGTGATTTGGCGCAAAAGGTCAATCCCTATCTCAGGCCGTTGTATGATGCCTTGTACTCCATGGTGGACATGGAACGAGCACGGCGTTTGATAGATCAGGAATGTATTGAGGTGGCGCCGCTGGCGTTTATGCGCGGGCGCACCTTGGATAACGCGTTTGTGATTCTTGACGAAGCACAGAATACGACCGTTGACCAGATGATGATGTTTCTAACACGGTTGGGACAACAGTCCAAGGCTGTGGTGACCGGCGATGTAACGCAGGTGGACTTGCCGCCCCACACCACGTCCGGGCTTGTGGATGCCCAGCGGGTTTTGCATAACCTCAAGGGAATCGGCGTAGTACAGCTTACGAACCAGGATGTGGTGCGCAATCCGCTGGTACAACAGATTATCAATGCTTACGATACAGCTGGCAAACATATTGAAAGCCAAGGTCGCAGCACAACGAAACATTCGAATAATTCAAAGCAATTGGACTAGGGAGCGCGGCACCCCTAAAACCTTATGGACACATATTTTTTTTGCCGGGTTACGCCGTGTGCTTGTACATACTGCACTAACCCAGACACTTTATGCATGCCACCGACTGACAGTATATTGAGACATGACGAACTCGGTTTGTGTGCGAGATGCGCGGGCGCACCCGTAATCTGGTGAATTCGGCCAATTAAAATTGGGGCGTCGTATCAATACGCATAACTTTGGACTGATATAGTGTAACAATGATGCTGATAGTGGCCATTTACACAGCAGGGTGGGACTTATCCCGATAATGAAAAACAAACACGAAACCATAGCGTCAGATCACAAAAAAGCCAGCGCACCCGGTGATAGCGAACCCGGGCCGCTTATGTCCTCCACCGGCAAAGACCGTGTGCTCCAGTGGTTTGCCGTCATTGCCGCCTTTGTCATTTGCGTGGCGGCGCTCACCCGCGAACCTGCCCGTGACCTGCCCGTACAGGCTGATCTGGACGGGCCTGTTTCCAATCGCGAAATCCGCTCCATGTTCTATTTTGAGGCCATAGACTTGGCACGCACCCAAGAGGCCCGCGACCAAGAAGCCGCCCGGGTTCCGGATTATTACCGTATTGACAATATCACGGTATCGCATAAATTGCAATTGCTCGGCCGACATATTGTACAGTTGCAAGACGAGCGCGAAGCCGTGGCCGAGGCAGTAATCGAGGCATTACACAACTCCACAGCAGAGCAAACAGCCGAAGCGGTAGCCGCCAACGCCGTATCGGCCTACGTGACGATGCTGAAGGAAAAAGACGAGTGGGCATCTTTCCCGGAGTCAGACCTATTGGCATTGTGGTTGGCTCCCGACCTTACCAGCCTGCCCGAACGCATTTTTGAGAATACGGCGGATAACAATGCCGAGCAAAAGACGGTACAACTTGCAGGCGAGCCGCCTGAACCTTTAACGTTCCACAACAGTGACGTTATCGGAAACATTGCCTTGGAGGCACTTGAATATGTGCTCCGCAAAGGGATACGACAGGACACGTTGCCGCCCAATCATGCGACACGCCGCATTGTAATCATGCGTGACCGAACACCCGGCAACTTGTCTCTCACCACGGAAATTACGCTGGGGGAGGTGTCAACAGTCGCTGAAGCGCGTGATGAGTTAAGCGAACGCATTACAGAAACCGCACAGCGGGCCGCACGGGACATGGAAATGCCGGACCGGTGGGCACGAATGCATGATGCCGCCTTTGCGCTGGCAAAACCTTTGGTGACGGCATCAATAGAAGAGGACAAAGTGTATACCGCCGGAGCGCGTGCCCGTGCCGCCGAATCCGTCCCCGAAGTCATGAAAGAGATTGAGGCGGGCGAGATTATTCAGGACCGCGGCCGCCGATGGACACGGCAGTCGCGATCGGACGCCGCCACCTACATGGATATACTCGCCAGTGAAGAACGACCGCTGCAGCGTCTTGTAAATGCGATGCTGGCCCATGTCATTTTGGTGTTTCTCGTATTTCTGGGCATTTACAAACGCATGCACTTTCGACAAGCAAACACGCAGGCCTCGCCGTCAAAGGCTTTCAACCTGGCGCTGCTGCTGCTCTGTTGTGTGCTGGTCACCGGTCGGATCATCTCCTATTTTGAGCCCACCGGCTATGTCTTGCCCGTTGCCGTGGCAGGCATCCTGTATGCGATTTTGGTAGGACCGCAACGGGCGGCGCTTTTTGGCGCACTTGCCGCTGCACTGGTTTCGGCACAGTACCAGTATAATTGGCGATTGTTGCTGGTGGCGGCGGCCATGACCATTGCCGGCGCATTCACGGTATATCGGGTGCGCAAACGCAGTGATATGACAGCCACAGCCCTGGTTGCCACGCTGGTAGGCATGCTGGCCGCTTGTGCCGCCATCCTGGCAACGGACACCTTATTCAGCGAATTCTTTTTCCGGCGCATTTTCCTGATCATGCTGAACGGCGCCTTGTGCATGTTGGCAGTGCCGGGACTCTTGCCGTGGCTGGAAAAATTATTTGGCATCACCACCGACATGCAGCTCCTTGAGTACAGCGACTTGAACAACGAGTTGTTGCGCAAATTGGCGATTGCGGCGCCCGCCACGTATGCGCACAGTTTGTTGCTCGGTCAAATCGCTGAGGAAGCAGCCGAAGCAATCGGCGCGAACGGTCTGTTGGCCCGCGTTTGTGCCTATTATCATGATATTGGTAAGCGCAAAAAACCGGAATACTTTGCGGAGAACCAAGCCAGCAGGAAGAATATCCATGATTCGCTGTCGCCGCTGGACAGTGCGCGCGCCATCCGGCAACATGTTGTCGAAGGCGCACGCGAGGCACAGGAACACAAATTGCCACAGCCAATTATTGACGGCATCCTGGAGCATCACGGTACATGCAAGATAAGTTTCTTTTACGAACAGGCCCAGGAACAAAACCCGGAGATGGATATTCCGGAAACGGAATTTCGCTATCCCGGCCCCAAGCCGCAACGTCCGGAAACCGCCATCCTGATGATTTGCGATGCCTCTGAATCCGGGGTGCGTTCCTTGGAGCATCCCACGCTGGAAGCGGTGCGCAAATTTGTTGGCAAGATTATCCGCGCACGGTCTGATGACGACCAGTTTGAAGATTGCCATATCACGTTACGGCAACTCTCGCAAATACGTGATGTTGTCGCCCGTGCGTTGGTAAACGCCATGCACACGCGCATTGCGTATCCCCCGCAAAACAACGCCGCTACGACAACCCACGAAGAACGGAAATAGCAAAATGATGGGGCGCAACCGTAACGGCGCCGGTCTTGTACCGCATGGGGCATGTGCCCGGCAGATGGAAACCTTGTAGATGATACACCTGAACATCAAAAACGAATCCGCTGTAAAGCGTATTTACAGGCGCAACGATTTGCTCGCGCTTGCAGACCGTGTGTGTCAGGGTGAAAACATAACCGTTCCCGTGGAAATCAGTGTGTTGTTCTGCGATGATGCCTTTATCCAGTCACTGAACAGCCGGTATCGCGGAGAAGAAAACCCCACAGACGTGCTTTCCTTCCCGCAGCCGCCCATTAGTCACGATGGGCCGCGCATGCTGGGAGACATAGTCATTTCATTGGAAACTGTGGATCGGTATTGCAACGGCGACAGGCGTGCCATGCGCGACGAAGTGCGCCTCTTGTTTTGCCACGGGCTGCTCCACTTGCTCGGGGAAAACCACAATAACGTCCACGCCCGTCGGCGAATGCACCAAAAACAGGCCTCTTATCTGGGAGTGAAACTAGACTGTGCATGGCATTCATGATATACTATGGTGGACTGATTACCCATAACGCTGCAATGTATGAATAAGGAGCGTTGTACCCTCTTGGAAGACGACCCTGGCGGTGAATCGCCCCGAATAAACATAACAAAATTCAATCGCACACTGGCGTGGTGTTTTTTGTGGGCTTGTGGCGGTATTGTGGTCTATCGCGTGGCCGCCACAGATGTGCTTCCTTTGGCCGATGCAATGGAACAAGACCCCGCACTTGTCCCGTGGTATACAATCCTGACACCGTCTATCATTGTCACATCGTTGCTGCTGGCCGGTTTCTCTGCGTTTTTTTCCGCCAGTGAAGTTGCATTTTTGTCGCT
>SKQZ01000413.1 GCA_007118765.1 Candidatus Hydrogenedentota bacterium | reverse complement strand
TTTGCGCAGGCCGCCGGCTGACAGCGTGTTATCACACGTCGAAGTCGGCGGGCAAGCAAAGTGCCTGATATGGTGTTAGATTCGCAGGTGCAACAGAAATCTTGTGAAATATGCGGGTTAATGACCATTATTGGCGCAGCCTCGGATCGAGTGCGTCGCGCAGCCCGTCACCGACAAGATTAAAGGACACGACGGTGATGAAGACGGCCACGCCCGGAAAGACAACAAGCCACCAGGCAAAATCAACATAGCTTTGGGACTGCTTTAGAATCTCGCCCCAACTGGCGGTGGGCGGCGGAACACCGAAGCCGAGGAAACTGAGCCCTGATTCGGTGAGTATGGCGCCGGCCACGCCGAAGGTGGCGCTGACAAACACCGGACTGAGCGCGTTTGGCAGCAGGTGCCGAAAAATAATGCGCCGGTCGCCAAGGCCGGAAGCGCGCGCCGCGAGGGCGTATTCCTGTTGCTTCTGTTTCAGAAATTCGCCGCGCACCAAACGCGCCACGCCGGGCCACCCGGTAAGGCCGATCACCACCATGATATTGACAATGCTCGGTTCCAGAAAGGCCATGACCGTGATGATGAGAAAGAAGGCGGGGATGCATATCCATATCTCGATTACGCGCAGAATAACGGTGTCCACCTTGCCGCCGTAGTAGCCCGCGAGCGCTCCTATTACAACGCCAATGGCGACGGAGATGCCCACGGCGATAAAGCCCACGGACATGGAAATGCGCGCCCCCCAAACAAGGCGGCTGAACACGTCTCGTCCGCGGTCGTCGGTGCCGAGCCAATGGTCGCGTCCGGGCGGACGGAGGCGCTCCCGCAGATTCTGGCGCGTGGGACTGTAGGACACGGGCGGACGCAGCGCAAATTCGCCTTCGCCGGGCTCCCATCGGTCAAAGTTCGGGTATAGATTTTCAGCGGTCAGGCTGGCATAGGTGATGATGTTTGGAAACCAATATACCTGTCCGTCTTTACGCATGACAATGGGCACGTCGCCCGCCAGAAAAGGCGCGAACAAGGCAATAAACCCCACGCATAGAACAAGGAACACGCCGACCAACGCCGGTTTGTTCTTCTTGAACTGCGTCCAAGCTGGATGCTTGAGGGAGGCGCTGCGTGCGGCAACCTGCGGGGTCTGCTGCGCCTCCGCCTCGCGGATCGTGGACTGTTCTGTTGCGAAGCGTTGTTTCATCCCAGTTTAATCCTTGGGTCCACCAGCACATACAAGATATCGGTAAGCAACAATCCGGCAAGGGTAAGCAATGATGCCATGGCAACATTGCCCATGATAAGCGGATAGTCGCGGCTTAATACGGCTTCAAAGGCCAAACGCCCCATGCCGGGAATAGAAAAAATGCTTTCGATAATGATGCTGCCGCCGATAAGGGCCGGCAACAGGCCGCCGAGCAACGTAATGATGGCAATCAGCGAGTTGCGCATGGCATATTTCCATACCACCGTGCGTTCCGAAAAGCCATAGGCCCGGGCGGTGCGAATATAATCCTGTCGCATGACATCCATCATGCCTGCGCGCATATAGCGCGACATGAACGCGAGGCTGCCGTAGGTCATGCAGAACAAGGGCATTGCCATGTGCCAGAGGCGATCAAGCAAGCGCATGGGCAAAGACAGCGTTTCAGCATGGCCGGATTGCAACCCGTGGATGGGGAACCAGTTAAGATATTCACCGCCGCCCAGAAACAGGATCAGCAACATGGCCACCCAA
This sequence comes from Candidatus Hydrogenedentota bacterium, assembly GCA_007118765.1. Taxonomy (GTDB): domain Bacteria; phylum Hydrogenedentota; class Hydrogenedentia; order Hydrogenedentales; family CAITNO01; genus SLFT01. Next base: position 3,745 of record SKQZ01000413.1, on the reverse strand, counting down.
AACGCGGGCATGCTGTAAATCATGAACAGAAGCAACGTGACGGCGCTGTCCCGTTTGCTGCCCGGATGGGTGGCGGAATATACGCCGATGGGAATGCTGATGAGGTACACCAGCAGCAGCGACAGCACATTAAACTGCAAGGTAATGGGCAATGCCTCCGAGATTTTGTCAATCACGGGTCTTTGGTCTTTCATGCTGTTGCCGAAATCAAGACGCACCAACCGGCTCAACCACAACGCATATTGCACGGGAATGGGCCGGTCGAGTCCGTACAGTTCCTTCGTCTGCTGGATAATTTCCTGTGTGGCCGCGTCGGCCTCCATCGCCCCTTCAATGCCTTGCAGGCGAAACGCGATGGGGCTGCCCGGCGCCAGCTGTATCAATGCAAAGGTCAAGACACTGATGCCGATGAAGGTGGGGATGATTAACAGGAGTCTGCGTAAAAGATAAGCGCGCATGTTACTGTCCGTAGCGTTGCAGCGCGGTCGGCACAAACCATTCGCGTTGCTCCACGCCAAAGGGATACACTTGGATGCCGTGAATGCGTTTGTCACCTGCAGCCAATTGCTTGGGCGCCAACAAGAACAGATAGGGCTGCTCTTCATGCAGGATTTCCTGGAAACGATGGTACAGGGCAATGCGTTTGTCGCGGTCAAATTCGGTGCGTGCCTGTTCGATCAACGCATCTGACTCTTCGTTGATAAACCCGACATAGTTTGAACCTGCCTCGGCCTGCGAAGAATGCCACACCTGATAGGGGTCGGGGTCGGGTGGCATGGACCATCCCATCAAAATGGCGTCAAAGTCCCGCCGGTCCACCCGGTCCAGCAATGATGCCCATTCCATGGGACGAATGACCATCTCAATGCCCACCCGCGCCAATTCCTCTTTGTAAAGCGTCAATATCTTCTCTGCAACGGGATTCTGGATGGTCGTGCCCACCTCGAAACGGAACCGTATGCCGTCCCGGGCCAACACGCCGTCGCTGCCCATGCGCCAGCCTGCCTCTTCAAGCAGTGCAACGGCCGCATCGGGATCAAAGGGCACCGGGGCAATCGCGTCATTGTGCTCGGGCGTGTCGGGCATAAAGTTGCCGGAAACGATCTGTGCCTGGCCGTAATAAATCTCGTCGCGGATGAGTTCTCGGTCCAAAAGTTTGGTTAAGGCCAGGCGCGTTTCCTTGTCGGCAAACAGAGGCCGGCGCATGTTCCAGCCGATGTAATTGTATGCCGGGCGCGAATAGGCAAAACGGTTAAAGCGCTCCTTGAAACGCGACGTGTTTGCCCGACGCATGAACGTTTCCGCGGGCATGGTCATAAAATCAAGGTCGCCCCGGGCCAGCACCTGAAAGGCCGTGTTGTCATCGGTAATGACGCTATAGACAATCCTGTCAAACCAGGGTCGCCCGGTTTCTTCTTTGCCCCAATAGTGCGGGTTGCGCGTGAGGCTCAACTGCTGGCCTGTTTCCCAGCGCTCCAAGACATACATGCCCGAACCGACGGGGGAACGATTGTTGGGATGATTATTAAAATCGCCCTCGCCATAAATATGTTCGGGCATAATGCTCAACCCGCCGATCATCACAAGGTGCCGATAATAGGGCCTGCTACAGGTAAAGCGCACCGTATGATCATCCAATACCTCACACTTTATTACATCGTTGAAATAGCTGCGCAAATGCGGCGCATCCACGCCGGGATCCATCAGCATTTCGTACGTGAACTTGACATCATGGGCGGTGACGGGTTCGCCGTCGGAAAAATGCATGTCCTCACGCAGATAAAAGGTATATTCCAAGTGATCATCTGAAATCTCCCATGCTTTCGCAGCATTGGGAATGCTTTCAACGGTTTCCGGGTCGCGATCAAGGAGGGTGTCGGAAATCCAGGCCAGCATGGTGCTCGCATAGTGGTCCGTGCTGGTCAGCGGGTTCAAATGCGGCATTTCGGCGGGCAGGCGCAACATCAGCCAGTCACCTTGTTCCGAGGGCGCATCAGGCTTGAATTCCGTCAGAATGTCGTCCATCTCCCCTGCTGCCCAGTGCGCAGACTCATCCGTGGAATCACGACCGCCACACGCTGTCAGCACAAGACATGATAGGACTGTGAACAACGTGATAGCCCGGGAAGGCGTTTGTTTTATCATGTCAATTCGCTCCTTTGTTTTGATATATGATAAGAACGCGCGAAAATCGGTGAAGGTTGAAACGTCCGGGCGGCCTACTATATCTGCACCATGGACCGGTTCACCAGCCGGTGCAACCGTTATCCGCTGAGTTTTTGAAAACGCTCGTTGATTTCATCCGCGAATCGTTGTATATGTTCTTGCGCAATTTCGCGCAGTGTCCGCGTATCATCTTCTATCAAAGGCGTCAAGTCCATGGCAAATGTCATGCCCGTGGCGGTGTCCACATCATGTGACGCGTGATAGGTGGCATGGGCGCGGCGTCTGCCCAGCGTTGCCAAGTCATAGCGTTTGCCGCCGGACACCTGTGAATCGAAAATGCCCAGCAGGGACGCCTGCAGGTTCTCATGACGTGAAACGTCAAAGGCCACTTTGTCCGCGTCAATAATCCAGTCCAAGTCGCGCCATACTTCACAACCGTATAATTTTTTGGGGCGCGATGTCGCGGGCAGACGCCGTATGGCATCCACCAGCCGCAGGGTCACACCCACATGCGTATCGTGTTTGTCAGCAGGGTTATGGGTGTAAACAACATCCGGCTGCGTCGCTTCCAGCACGGCCGTCAGGTCGTCCGCTACCGCCGTATTCGCACTGTCTTTGACTGCTGCGCTCGGATGATTCAACAATACCTGCGCTGCATATTCGCCAACGAAGGCCGCTTTCTTTTGTTCTTTGCGGCGCACCGCCATCATGTCCTCGTCGGTGTTGTCCGCATACACGCCCGCACGCGGCGACCCGCCGCCGTTGGTCACCACCACGCCGGAAAACCAGCGGTCACGCTGCTGAAAACACGCAATGATGCCGTCGTACGCCATGATTTCCAAATCGTCCTGGTGGGCGCCAACAGCCAGATGGGTGGTACGTGCCAGCGCTTCGGGCACGGCAACATCATCAGGAATGAAAACTTCTGCCGTCGGGTGACTTAACTGCATAAAACCTCTTTCATGTATTTGGCCATGCCGCAATCGGGCATGACGTTGTATTGCGCGGCATCCGCGCGTACCTGTTGGAACGGGTGCGGGTTAACCCGGATATTTCACAAGATTTCTGTTGCGCCTGCGAATCTTACACCATATCAGGCGCAATCTTCACAGGCTCACGACGAAACCTGATGAAATATCCGGGTTCAGCACGAAAAGCATACCAAACTCTTGGCCGTGCTTGTATGTGCCCAAGACCTGACCCACATCTTTCACTCCCGCCATGGCGGGCGTACGCCTACATATATCGCACCATCGCCGCTGTATTGGCGCGATCCGCGCCGACTCACAACAGCGCCCGGCGCCGCATGCAGGCTGAAAAATAGTCTATAGACCGCCGCAGGTCAAGTCAAGTATGGTGCGCGGCGCCATAATCGCGTACCGGCACAAGACAAAAGAAGTGTGTCCGGTAATGTATGCTATACTTGCGTTCACAACACATAGGGAGACAACGCCATGGGCCACAAAGTTAATCCTGACAGGGAACACAAACTGCTGCGCGAACGACTGGACCGCATGGTCACAGGCGCACCCGATTCACCGCACATTGTTCAAATTCTGGCGCTATTGTTCTCCCCCGA
>SKQZ01000418.1 GCA_007118765.1 Candidatus Hydrogenedentota bacterium | reverse complement strand
GAGCCTGTGAAGATTGCGCCAGAGCAGGTGCTTTGCGCAGGCCGCCGGCTGACAGCGTGTTATTACACGTCGAAGTCGGTGGGCAAGCAAAGTGCCCGATATGGTGTAAGATTCGCAGGCGCAACAGAAATCTTGTGAAATATCTGGGTTAGCGTCTGGGATGCAAACTGAATAATGCGGCAAGACCGCCGAAAAGCCCTGCGAGGAACCCGAACACCACTTCAAGCAGATCAAAAACAAAGGTGTTCACAATAAGTGCTATTCTGTCTCCGAACGTCATGATGCTGTCTCCTGTCGCTTAATGGGTGGTACTTTCTGTACACTATACATTCAAGCGGCGCCCCCGTTACGTCCAAATGACGCCGCCATTCACGTGCCCCGAATGCTCACGCACCGGCTTTTTCTCAATTGCCCGGTCGGATGCCATAAGGAGAAACCAAGACCGATGACCACAGGCGAGGCTTTCAACAAGTTAAAGGCGATTATGGAGGATACACATAACCTCCGTGCAGCGGCAGCCGTGCTCCAATGGGATATGGAGGTGTGCATGCCGCCAAAAGGGGCCGAGGCGCGGGGGCGGCATCTGGCTACGCTGTCCGCATGCGCCCATGAACGCTTTACCGATGCCGCCGTGGGAAAACTGATTGACCAACTACATGGGCAGGCGGATGCTTTGACGGAAGATGAGCGGGCCTTGTTTAATGAGATAGCGTACCAATATGAACGCGCCACGTGTATACCCGAGGCATTTGTGCGTCGTCACGCCAAGGCGCAAAGCGCCGCCTATCATGCATGGCTGGAGGCACGTAAACAGTCCGACTTTTCCTTGTTTAAGCCACACCTGGAATGTATGGTGAACCTTGCCCGCGAGAAAGCGGATTATTGGGGGTATGAAGCGTCGCCGTATGACGCCCTGTTGGAGGAGTATGAGCGCGGCATGACCGTCGCACAGTTGCGCGTTATCTTTGATTCACTGGCAACACGGCAGCGAACGCTTATCGCCCGCATTATGAACGCGCCAAACCAGCCTGACCTGTCCTGGCTGGAGCAACCATGGAATAAAGACCAACAATTACAATTTACAGAGCATGTGCTGCGCGACATAGGCTATGACTTTGCGGCGGGCCGACAGGACCAGGCGGCCCATCCCTTTACCACCAGTTTCTCCATTCAGGATGTACGCGTTACCACCCGCGTTGACGAACGCATGTTCTTCTCCGCCCTGTACAGTTCGATTCACGAAGGCGGGCACGCCCTCTATGAACAAGGTTATTCACAGACCGATGAAGGCACGCTTCTGGCCGATGCGCCGTCGTTGGGCATGCACGAATCACAATCACGGCTGTGGGAAAACCTGATTGGCCGCAGTCTGCCGTTTTGGCGGCACTATCTTCCCGTGGCACGTGGCTTGTTTCCGGGGCAACTGGACACTGTAACGCCGGAACAGGTGTATGCCGCCACCAACCGGGTGACGCCGTCGCTGATTCGCGTGGAATCGGATGAATGCACCTACAACCTGCACATTATCCTGCGCTTTGAATTGGAAACGGCGCTCATTGAAGGCGCTTTGGATGTGGCGGATGTGCCTGCGGCATGGAACGAGAAGATGGCGACGCTGTTGGATATTGAAGTGCCGGATGACGCGCATGGTTGTCTGCAAGACATCCATTGGTCGCATGGCGCTTTTGGTTATTTTCCCACCTACGCGCTCGGCAACCTGTACGCGGCGCAATTGTTTGATGCCATGACCGCGGCCATCCCCGATATGCAGGAACACGTGGCGTGTGGCACGTTTGATACCGTGCGCGGCTGGTTGCGCGACAATATCCATTGCGTGGGCCGCCGGAAAACCGCCCCGGACATTATTACGGATGTTACCGGCGCCGCACCGCAGCCGGACGCTTATCTCAACTATCTGGAAACGAAATACACGTCGCTGTACGGACTTTCCTAGCAGGACCACAAGGATTCTTTCATTATGGCTACAGCGCCTTCCAAACATAAACCCTTCACAACGGAACACCGTGACGTATCCGCGCCACGGCCGTATCCACAGTCGCGCAAGCGGTATGTAACCGGCACAAGGCCCGACGTGCGCGTAGCCATGCGCGAGGTGGCACAACATCCTACCATGACCGATGACGGCGCCGTGGTGGAAGAGAACCCGCCCATCGTGCTGTATGATACCTCCGGCCCTTATACTGATGCCGAGGCAACCATTGACGTGGAGCTAGGGCTGCCGCCACTGCGCGCACCGTGGCTGCAAAGGCGTGAGGGTGTTGCATCCATCGGCGAAACGGCCGGCGGACGTCCCACGGCGTTCCCGACACAACGCACCCGCTATCGCGCCAAGTCCGGCGCCAATATCACCCAAATGTATTACGCGCGCCAGGGCATTGTTACCGAGGAAATGGAATATGTGGCGTTGCGCGAAAATGCCTGTCTCGAACAATACCCGGAAACCCTTCGCAAGACAGCGCCCGGCACGGATGTGTTCAGCCCCATTACCCCGGAATTTGTGCGCGACGAAGTGGCCCGGGGTCGGGCCATTATCCCCGCCAATATCAACCACACGGAACTGGAACCCATGATCATCGGGCGGCGCTTTGCCGTCAAAATAAACGCAAATATCGGCAATTCTGCTCTGGGCAGCAGTATTGAGGATGAAGTGGAGAAGATGGTGTGGGCCATACGCTGGGGCGCGGACACGGTGATGGATTTGAGTACCGGCGCAGATATTCATGACACCCGCGAGTGGATTGTGCGCAATGCCCCCGTGCCCATCGGCTCGGTGCCGTTGTATCAGGCTCTCGAAAAGGTCGGCGGCGATGCCGCAGCGCTGACATGGGAGATTGTGCGGGATACGCTGATCGAACAAGCCGAGCAGGGCGTGGACTATTTTACGCTGCATGCGGCGCTGCTACGCGAGCACATCCCATTGACAACATCACGACTGACCGGGATCGTCAGCCGGGGCGGCGCCATTATGGCCGCATGGTGTCTGGCGCATGAACAGGAAAATTTCCTGTATTCTCACTGGGACGACGTCTGCGACATACTGGCGGCGTATGATGTGGCCGTGTCTATTGGCGACGGACTGCGTCCGGGCGCTATACACGACGCCAACGACGCGGCGCAGTTTGCGGAACTGAAAACGCAGGGCGCCCTGACACGCAGGGCATGGGAGCGGCATGTACAGGTCATGAATGAAGGCCCGGGACATGTACCGATGCACCTCATTGCGGCGAATATGGACAAACAAGAGACCTGGTGCGATGAAGCGCCCTTTTATACGCTGGGTCCGCTGCCAACCGATATTGCCGCCGGATATGATCATGTGGCCTCGGCGTTGGGCGGCGCCATGATTGCCCTGAACGGCACGGCCATGTTGTGTTATGTGACGCCCAAAGAACATTTGGGGCTGCCGGATAAAGACGACGTGCGCGTGGGCGTGGTGACACACAAGCTGGCCGCCCATGCCGCCGACCTCGCCAAAGGGCTGCCGGGCGCGTGTATTCGCGACAATGCCATGAGCAAGGCCCGCTACGAATTCCGCTGGGCGGATCAGGCCGCGCTTTCCCTTGACCCGGAACGGTCTATGGAATTGCGTGCGGCGTCCTTTCCTGATACGCAGCCGCTCCCGGAAGGATATTGTTCCATGTGCGGGCCGGAGTTCTGTTCCATGCGCCTTTATCGCCGAATATGCCCACAGCAGGAACTCCCAAAATAAGCAACTATATGGACACGATTGGCAAAGGGATGGCGCCTATGGCAGGCACAATTTGACCAATCTGCGCGGAACCGCTATCATTATAAGGTCTGGCGGGCTGACGGTATTGTGCAAATACACAAGGAGATGCAGACAATGTATACAGAAGCCACAAATGCGGGAACGAGCAACACAAGCAGACGCACTTTCTTGAAGGCGGCCGGTGCGGCGGCGGGCATGGCGCTGGCAACACAACGCACTGCGCGGGGTTCCGTCGAAACCCTGGCGATCAACGGCGGTACGCCCGCCGTGCCTGCGCCCGACACCGATGCGTGGCGCTGGCCGCGCTATGGCGAGGCGGAAGAACAGGCGGTGCTCGAACTGGTGCGCAAACCCGGGTACGATCCCATAGACGAATTGGAGGCGGAGTGGTGCGATTACATGGATGTCCCCCATGCCAAAGCCCATTGCAATGGCACCAGCGCGTTGGCGTCCATGTTCTTTGCGTTGGACCTGCCGCCGGGCAGCGAAATTATGGTGCCCAGTTACACCTTCTTTGCCACCATCGTGCCCATGCGCTTGTTCGGATTGGTGCCGGTGTTTGTGGACATCAACCCGCGCACGTTGAATTTTGATCTGGACGACGCGAAAAGACGGCTGACACCAAATACCAAGGCTGTGTTGCCCGTGCACTGGATTGGGCTTCCCTGTGACATGGATGCCATTTGCGACTGGGCCGAGGAAAAAGGGCTGATTGTGCTTGAGGACGCGGCCCATGCACATGGCGCAACGCTTCAGGACAAGTACATGGGCGCATGGAGCGACATGGCCATTTTCAGTTACCAAATGAGCAAGCCCTTGCCCGCCATTGAAGGCGGCATGGGCACCTACATGACCCAGGAATACTACGACCGGGCCACTATTTTCGGGCATTATCAGGCGCCGGGCATTCCCGATGGCAGCATCTACAAAAAATACCTGGGCACGGGGCTGGGGCTCAAACTGCGCATGCACCCCATGGCCGCGGCGTTGGCCCGCTGCCAATTACAGGGACTCGAAGAACGGGTTTCGGCGGGACTGGCGCAAACGCGACGCCTCAACGATGTACTTACCGAACTGCCCGGTCTTTATGAACAAACCAGCGGACGCACCGACATGCGTCGCATCCACTATGAATGGAACATGTTGTTTATAGATGAGCAGGAGGCAGGCGTATCACGCGAGGCCGTTGTTGCCGCACTACAAGCGGAGGGTGTGCGTGCCGATGCGTTGAGTTATCGCCTGCAACATAAGCAACCCATGTATACGGAAGCCGCATGGTGGCATCATTTGCCGGAGATCCCCGAGTTGCCCGGCAGCGATACCGCCAATGCCACCAGTATTGCACTGCCCTATTTCACGCGTGAGGCGCCGGAGATGGTTGCGCAGTATATCAAGGCTTTTGAAAAGGTGTGGGCACATCGCCACGAATTGACATAGGGCGCTGTTTATCCGTGTGCCATGCGAGCACGGCGGCACGGGCTGGGTAACGCTGGAGATGGAAAGCATCAACGGCGTACCATGGTCTGAAGAAGAGACCCACGCGGCATTGAGTCATTCGAGCAAACGCTATCCTCGAAACGGGAGAACTATCTGGCATGATTGAGACGCACGGTTCGTTGCAGGGCCCGGATTACGCGATGATAGCCGCGTATTTTCTGTTGATGCTTGGCATTGGCGCGTATTTCTACCGGTATATGCGAGGCATCAAGGATTATTTCAGCGGCGGCAACAATATCCCCTGGTGGCTCAGCGGCGTATCCTTTTATATGAGCAGCTTCAGTGTGGCTGCGTTTATCTTCTATCCGGCATTATGCTACCGGCACGGATGGGTCGGCGTTACCCTCCTGTGGGTGGCCGTCCCCGCCACGTTGTTCAGCGTGTTGCTACTGGCGCGCAAATGGCGGCGTGCGCGCATTGACAGTCCCGTGGAATATCTTGAGCAGCGGTACAGCCCTGTGTTGCGACAATTGTTCACATGGCAGGGGGTGCCGGTGCGCATTATTGACGACGGCATCAAGTTGCTGGCCATCGGCACGTTCATATCGGTCGGGCTCGGGTTTGACATGACGCTCAGCATGGTTTGTGCGGGGGTTATCATGCTGCTGTATACGTTCATGGGCGGCCTGTGGGCGGTGGCTGTCACCGACTTTGTGCAATTCGTTGTACTCACGGCGGCCATCGTCATTATGTTCCCCCTTGCTTTTTTGCGTGCAGGCGGTTTCATGACCGTGTTTAACGAAGCGCCGGAAGGATTCTTCCGGTTGACCACGCCCGAATACAACTGGGGTTATGTGGCGTTCCTGATTGTCATGTACAGTTTGGCATGGAGCAGCATTAACTGGCCGCTCATCCAACGCTACTATTGTGTGCCCCGCGAACGGGACGCCGTCAAGGTCGGCCTTACGGTGATTGTCCTCTATATTATCGGACCGCCCATCATGTTCCTGCCCGCCATTGCCGCCACGCGCATCCTGCCCGGACTTGAAGACGCCGGTGATGTCTATCCGTTGCTGTGCAACGCATTGCTGCCCGCGGGAATGCTCGGGCTGGTGGTGGCCGCCATGTTTGCCGCCACCATGTCCATGCTGAGCAGCGACTACAATGTGTGTGCAAATGTACTTACCAACGACGTCTATCGCCGCTTGATTCGGCCCGCCGCGTCGGACCGCGAATTGGTGTTGGTGGGCCGCATTGCCACGTTGCTTGTGGGCGGACTTGCCCTCGTCACCGCGCTCACCATGGCACGGGGGCGCGGCGAGGATTTGTTCCGTGTAATGGTGACCCTCTTCGGCGTTGCCACCGCACCGGTGGCCATTCCCATGATACTCGGACTGCTCTCACGGCAGTTTACGGCGCGCAGCGCCTTCTGGGGCTTCTTATGCGGCTTAATTGTGGGCGTGGGATTGTTCGTGCTGTCCCGCTACAATACGCCCATCGTCTTCTATCAATTCCAATGGCGACCGGACGCGGGCGAGCTGATTCTGTTCGGTCAAGCGGTAAAGCTGGAAATGGCGCTCTTCATCAGCGCCTCCGTGGTCACCTTGTTGGTCATGATATTTCTCACGCTCACACGCCCCATGCAGTTAACCGAAAAAGAAGATGTGTACTCCTTTTTTGACAAATTGACCATTCCCATTGGTCTGTTGGAGTCCGATCGCAAGGAAGCGGCAAAGGTCTCGGATGTTTCGCCGTTCCGCATTGTGGGCATATCGCTGCTAATCATCGCACTGATGATGGTTGTCATCCTGCCATGGACGACGGACTGGCTTACAGCCGGACTGAACGCGATAGTCGCCCTGTTTTTGGGGGGTGTGGGAGCGCTGATGGCGCGACACAAAACAGCCACTGAACTCGCAACGGAAACGCCTGAGGAAGAATTGCCTTATGAATAGCCAAGAGCATACATGGGAAACGGTGGCGCGGTTTTTCTCGCCGAACGAAGCGCTTTTTTTCAAAAACATACTCGAAGGACACGGCATTCCCGCCTTTGTTCCGAACGAATATATGGGACATCTGGACGTTCGGCTGGTGCAGGTACAGGGCGGCGTTCATCTAAAGGTTCCATCCGACCGGCTGGAAGAGGCCAAGGCGCTGTTGGAAGCGCCGCCGGACTTTGACGAGACCCTTGAAGAAGAGTATGAGGACGATGCCGGCGATGACACCGGATGATGCCGCAGGCGCATCAGAAAGCCGGTGAGAATTCGGGTTGACCGTCCGCTTTTCTTTTGTTGTCAGGGTTCTGAAAAATCAAAAAACGCCGTGACAAAGTCCACGGGCAGCAGCAAGGCTTTGGATATCCAGCGCAGAATAAATATGAAAGGCGAGACAATGAGGTCAACAATGCCCGTGGCCAATACCTCGACAGCGGTTATGGGGCCTTTTTCTTCAAACATGCCGCGTTCCTTTCTCGTGTTGCACATGGCGCTATAACAAAACACCATTTGTTCGCGTCATTGTAACAAAATCCGGGCTAACGGCGCGATAGAAAACCGGAAAAATGTTCGGGCTAATCCGTTCTCTTACTTGCGCTGCCGGAAAGCGCGAATCCAGTCATTCCTTCGAGTGCTGCTCCTTTCATGATGTGGCGCCCTACCCTGCTGCTTCTTTCCCTTGGTCTCACCCATCGCCACCGTCTGTGGTGGCAATGCACTGAAGAAATACACATTCACTGTTAACACGATTGTCTCAGGAGTTGTCGGGAAAGGCTGGTCTCTTGGGCATGTTTGGAACAGACGGCGTATTGTGCGTACCTGATGGTTGTTTCGCGGAGGCGTTCCTACCGAATTGTAGGAACGGCCTGAAGTCTACGTGAAGCGCCAATGCCGTCAGGGACCGGTCAGCGGCTTGCCGGGTCCCCTGCCCAAAGGGGCGCTTGATTATCATGCCTCTGCTAAATGCATGTTTTGCAGTCACATATACTGCGCATGTGCCCCCCCGCCAAGTTTTTGTGAGTTTATTGTGTGTGGGAAAGCAGGCCCGATACATAAGATTGGCATTAAAGTTGCTCTAATGAAAGAAACACGGATGTGGATGATTTGGACCGGTGGTAACAACAGCATCACTTGTGCGAGACACTGGCAACCACACCGTTGCCGGGCAAATGGCCTGAAGCGTTGTTGCCATACCTGAAAGGCGTGTTAGTGCGTAGCGATTGCCTGGCGCCGGTGAAGCAGAAGAAAGATACCGGCAGTGCACACGTAAGGAAGATATATTGCATCTGTTGATGTGAAACCCGGCCCCATTTATATAAGGAGAAACGGACGTGAAAAAAGTAGAAGCGATCATCAAGCCCTTCAAACTCGAAGAGGTGAAAGAAGCCCTCGCCAATGTCGGTGTCCAAGGTCTTACCGTTTCGGAGGTGAAAGGGTTTGGCCGGCAAAAGGGCCATAAAGAGCTGTATCGCGGCGCGGAATATGTCGTGGAGTTTTTGCCGAAAGTGAAGCTGGAGGTGGTGGTGCGTGATGACGCGCTGGAAGCCGTGGTGAAAGCCATTGTTGACACGGCCAGCACGGGTCGCATAGGCGACGGCAAGATATTTGTGTTGCCCGTGGAAGAGGCCATCCGTATACGGACCGGTGAAACCGGCGAGGCCACATTGGGTTAAACGCGGTATCCCCGCACAATCATTAACAAGTTGAAAAGCGCTGAAACAGGCATGTTGTGTGTTAGTCCCCAAGCGTCGGAAGCGTGTACATTGGACGGCAATATGTCGGTTGCGGCGATAAGAAAACAACAGCATAAAGGAGCAATGTATGCACAAAGAATTCAGTCCTCAAGACGTCCTGCAAACGATTGAAGAGCGCTCGGTCAAGTTCGTAGACTTTCGCTTTATGGATTTCCCCGGTTTGCAACAACATTTCACCATCCCGGCAGGCGAATTGGATGCGTCCACCTTTGAAGATGGACTCGGGTTCGACGGCTCCAGCATTCGCGGATGGCAGGCCATCAATGAAAGCGACATGCTGGTGTTGCCCGACCCGCGCACGGCAACCATGGACCCCTTCTCCACGCTGCCGACGTTGATATTGTATTGCAATATCCTGGATCCCATTACCAAGGAGCGGTACAGTCGCGACCCGCGCAATATCGCGCAGAAAGCAGAAAACTACCTGTTGTCCACCGGCATAGCAGATACGGCATTTGTAGGCCCTGAAGCGGAATTCTTCATCTTTGATGACATCCGTTTCGATCAACAGCCCAATTGTGGCTACTATTATATTGACAGCGAAGAGGCAATATGGAACTCTGGACGCGGCGGACAGCCCAACCAGGGATACAAACTACGGCATAAGGAAGGTTACTTCCCGGTGCCGCCCGCCGATGCGATGCACAATCTTCGCCAGGAGATGGTGGCCCTTATGCTCGAATCGGGCTTGAACGTGGAATGCCATCATCACGAAGTGGCCACAGCGGGACAGGCCGAGATAGACCTGCGCTTTTCGCCGCTTACTGACATGGCTGACCAGCTGACCCTTTTCAAGTACATCATCAAGAACGTGGCCAAGCGCAACGGCAAAACAGTCACATTCATGCCCAAGCCGGTGTTCACGGACAATGGTTCCGGCATGCACGTGCATCTGTCGCTGTGGAAGGAAGGCAAGCCCTTGTTTGCCGGCAACAAATATGCCGGATTGAGTCAGGAAGCCTTGTGGTTTATCGGCGGCCTGCTCAAACACGCGCCCGCGCTGGTGGCGCTGACCAACCCCACCACCAACAGCTTCAAGCGTCTGGTGCCGGGATACGAAGCGCCGGTAAACGTCGCCTATTCAGCGCGCAACCGCAGCGCCTGCGCACGCATCCCCATGTATTCGCCCAGTCCGAAGGCAAAGCGCGTCGAGTTCCGCGTACCCGACCCATCATGCAACCCCTACCTGGCCTTTTCGGCGCTGATGATGGCGGGTGTTGACGGCATTCAGAATAAGATTGATCCCGGCGAGCCCATGGACAAGGACCTGTACGATCTGCCGCCCGAAGAAAAGAGCAAGATTCCCCAGGTGCCCGGCAGTCTCGGAGAAGCGCTGGATGCACTGGAAAAAGACTATGATTTCCTTACCAAGAACGACGTTTTTACCGAAGACGCACTGGATATGTGGATTCAGTACAAGCGCATAAACGAAGTGGACGCAATCAATTTGCGGCCCCATCCATACGAGTTCTATCTGTATTACGACATATAATCTCCCTTATTGTGTCTTGGCCGGGTGTTTTGTGGCTGCCACAGAACATCCGGCCCTTTCAATTTGCAATGCCGGAGAATAATCTTCTATACTGCCGCTGCTGGTTCGCCGGTGTAATGGGTACAGCGGCGCCAAGAGGGAACCCGGTGCAATTCCGGGACTGCCCCGCAGCGGTAATCAGGAACGAACAGCCACCCGACACGATGGTATGCGCTCGGGAAACGCACTGGTTTCGGTGTACGAAACTGGGAAGCGGCGCTTAGTAGAAACCCTTCGGGAGACCGGGGGCAGGCCTGTAAGTCCGAAGACCTGCCAGCGTGAATTGTGGGCCGTTACAACGCTCCATAACGAAACGAGGGTTTCATCATGCGTACAATTTTTCCCGCCTCCATCATTCTCTTCATTACGGCAACACTTGTTGCGTCCGTAGCCACTGCCGGTCCCGTTGGTGTGAACGGCGCGGTGGTGGAAACCTATTTTGATTTTCCCGACACAGAAGACGCCGCACTGGTAAGCTTCGATTGGGATGAGTCGGGCAGCGTACACTACTCCGTTGGCGACCCCCAATGGGGCACGAAACTGGAAGTATACAAAGAGGCAGACCCGGAAGCGCTGCTTGTGTTTGAGTCCGACGATGTGTGGGCGGGCTCGCAGGTGCGTCTCATTGATGATGCCATCTATTTCAACGACGGCGGGGATTTCACCCGCTCCGCTTCCAATTATTACTGGTATGACTCCGATGATCCGGATGTGGTGACAACGGCCTTGGAGCATCCCTATGATGTCAACCTGTCCGGACTGGCCGTGCGCAATCCCGGGGAGTTTTTTGCCGCCGGCACAGAGGAGGATTGGGGCCCGGCGAGTCTGTACTACGGTACATTGGATGCTTCCGGACTGATTGAAACGCCGTTGATTAAGATTGCTGATATTGGCGAGTCGCCCGGGCCCATGGCGTTTGATCCCGCAGGCAATCTCTATTACGTCCACGGATGGGCTGCGTCCGGCGAAGCGCTAATCTACCGGTGGGACGCGGCGGCGGTGGCCGCGGCGCTGGCAGACCCCGAGAACGATGCGCTTACAACGACGGGACACGAGTGGGGAATACTGCCTGCCCCCTATGATGGCGCCACGGGCATGATCACCGATGCGGCAGGGAACCTTTATATCACCGCGACATCGTGGCTTGCGCCCAGCCAGCTGTTAACCTATCAGGCAAATACCGCAACAGTAGTGGCTGCTGCAGAGTACGAAGGGCGCCTGGAAAGCCTGCGATATCGCGAACACGCGGTATATGTCAGTTGCGCCACGGGCATTTTTGAATTGGCCCTGCCACAGGTCGTAACGGCCATCGGCACAACAGAAGTAAACGTTGAGACAGGCGAAACGGCCATGTTTGCAGTGGATATCATCGGCGGCATGGGAGACATCGAATACCAGTGGTATCGCATTGTGAACGCCGAACCTGCCGAGCCGGTGGGCGACAACCTGCCAACCCATGCTGTAGCCGTAACCTTGTCTGACACGGGCACACAGTATTTTTGCGTGGTTACGGACGATTCGGGCGCCACGGAATCTCCCCTGTTTACGTTGAATGTACACCCGCCCTTGCCCGCCGCCAACACGGTATTCCTACTGTTCTTGGCGGCACTGCTCCTGGCCGCGGGCGGGATAAAGCTGTGCCGTCGCGAGACAATATAACAGCGCGCGCATCACTTTAAGAGCGCTGTCGCTGACTTGCAAAGCGCGCGCTACATCTGCTATGATTTGCGGGCCTTGGGGCGAAATGCCCATACAATGCGGAGGCGTAGTTCAGTTGGTTAGAACGCCGGCCTGTCACGCCGGAGGTCGCGAGTTCGAGTCTCGTCGTCTCCGCCAGCACTTATTTGCGCTGCTCGTAATTTGCGGGCGGCGCATTTTTTGTTTATGCCTGTTCCTGTTTACAATACCCGCGTTGACATATAACAGGTTAGCCCGGGAAACGTTGCATGAAGGTTTCGTCGCCAGAAAAAAAAGCAGGACGCAGGGGACGTAAATGCGTCATCATAATCCCGCTGCTGTTGGTACTTGCGGCGGCGGGGGCGTATGTGCTGATCAATGCGCTGGTGAATACCGACCGGCTCCGCTCGGAGATAGCGGCGCACATTGAAGCGACTGTTGGCGTCTCTGTTCACCTCGACGCGGTGAGCGTGTCGTTTTTGCCTGTTCCCGGTATTGTCCTGCACGGGATGCGCATGGGCGAAGGCGATGTATATTTGGATGTGGACGTCTGTGACGTATTCATTGAGCCCGCCCCGTTAATGCGTCGGGAACTTCGCGTAACATCAGCAGAAATACGGGCTGCGCGGTTGCGGTTGCCGAGATCGGCATCGGTTGCAGCGGAACAGCTCGAAGCAATGATGCAACGCATACGAGCCCATCAACAACAACGCGTTGCAGTGGACACATACCGTTACATTGATCTGGAGGTGGATGCGGTTGTGGTGCGTGAACTGCACGTCATGCTGGGCGATGTGGCCTATGCCTCGGGCGAAGCACGGTTTACCCACGTTACCACCCCCCGAATAAACGGTATGGTCACGGCGCACCTGTATCCGTGGGGTGTTGCCGCGCAACTGCAGGCGGTGATGCAGTTTGAGCGGCGTGTTGGACAGCCCCTTGCGTTGGAGGGAGAGGCGGCCGTTGTCATGGAAGAAACCGCGTTGCCTGTGCGCGATACATCACCGGTTCTTGCCGCCGCACAAACGCATATCGCGTTTTCCGGCGACAGTTTGGATGCCATCGCCTTTGAGGCAACGGGCGAGGCGTTGCTGACCCATGAGGACACCCAACTGCCCGCAACAATAACAGCAAAGGCATGGTGGCAACAGGACGCATTTATTATCAACGATTTCCACTGGCAATCGCCGGGGATTGCGTGGTTGGCGGATGCAACGATTGCGGTGCGCGAGGCGGACTTTGCATTTCATGTGCATCAAGCCGTAATGGAGGCGGCGCCCCTACAAACCGTATTGAATTGGCTGATGCCACAGGGAATACGAATGGCGGCAACGCCGGATGCGGTATTAAGCATCACGGATTTACTGGCGGGAATAAACCAGACGACGCCGTTACGCCTGGCCTCGGGTGCGGTTGAACTTTCCGGAATGCGCCTTATGAGCCCGTCGGATGAACCGGTGTTGGACAACGTGCAACTAACGGCTGCGGTTACGGAAGGGCGTTTGTTTGTTCAGGAAGCGGCCGGAAACGGTTGGACGGCCTCCGGATGGGTAACACCAAACTTTGCCGAACGCCATCTTGAGGCGGATATAACCGCAGCAGGCAGAATCAACGCGCACCTGCTGGAGATGGTTTTTCCCGCATTGGCGGCCCCCTTGACTTCCATATCCGGGCAGATTCAACTGGATACGTTCGAGGGAACATATTGCCTTGATAAGAGAACCGCGGATGTGACCAACGTTACGGGGACATTGCAAGAGGCACATATTGCGGGTCACATGGATGACAGCGGAACACCAGTTGCTATTTCAGATGTGAAGGCAACATTCCGGTATGACGACGATGCCATTTATATAGACGCCGCCCATTTTGGCGGGACCGCGCTTGAGGGCGCGGTACACCTGGACGCATCGGATTCCCCACGACTTGAATTGACTGGTGATGCGTCTTTGGCCGATGTATCGTTTATGCTTCCGTCCATGTTTCCCGTGCGGGACATTGCGGGGCGACTTGAGATTACGTCGCTCATCATGCCCGTTTCGGAAGGCGGCCTGTCACGCATGGAGTTTGCAGGTGTGTTGCACAACGGTTCCGGGAACTTTGATACGCCGGCATGGACAGACAGCATCAGTGACGTTGCAGGAACCCTAGACGTTGCGCATGGTGAAGTACGACTGTTGCTCTCCGGACAATCCACGCGTGTCGGCGGGTGGCAGTGCGATGCGGTTTATGCCATGGACGCGGCGCGGCTCGCAGGCGAGATGCGTGTGGATGTTGGCATGGCAGCGGGCACATTCTTGTCAGACTCGGCTTGGGACGTGCCGGCAGCGGGCATTGTAGGCGCGGCTTATGGCAAATCGGGCTTCGCGTTTATGTTGCAACTGCCCCCGGCCCCTGATGACAAGGGCGTCTTGGAGTTCAGGCGTCAGGACACCCCTTTACTGTATTTTCAAGGCGTACTGAAGGAAGATACAACAGGCGCTTTGGCGCTTCAAGACCGGCTGTTGCAGTCCCATCTGCCGTTGCCGCTGGTATTGCGGCACCTGAACCTGCATCGCGGCTCATCAGACATGACGCCCATCGCCGTCGAGACAACAGGCAATGTGGAAGTGCGGTATGAACAAAGCGCGGCAAATGCGCCCTTCATGCTGGTCTTGGATGCAAGCGCCTGTACCGTTGAAATCGCGCCGTGGCTGAACAAAGCACGGGATGTCCCGTTGCGCCTGACCATCGAGGGGGCCGCCCAACAACCCCATTCCATGGCGTTGCTGTTGGATGGGCAGCACATACCCGTGGCCCGTGCAGAGGGCGGCAACTATGGGGCGCGGGACGTGTCCATTGACTTGAATGCGGTACAACGCCTGCTGCCTCCGGAAATTAGGCCGGACGGGCGCCTTGTGGTGTCTTTCGACACGGCCCCGCTCCACGTGCAGGCACAGCTGCGGGACGTGCAAATAACGCTGTTGGACGACATCACATTCGGCGTCGTAAACGGCACGGTTGCGTACACCCCCGACTCACTGCGCATGGACAATGTGTCCGTTCAGGGTCATGGCTTCGACTGTCATGTGGACGGAGTACAGACGGCGGGCGTTTTGGATGCGACGGTTACGGGGGCGCGCGTGGATATGAACCGGGTGATGGCGCTGAGCGAGGCACTGGCGGAAATCCGCGCCTTGGAATCCCCTGCGGAAAAGGGGATGGCCATGCCCGAACTCACGGGCGCATTGACGGTGCAGCTCGGTGAGGTGGCGTATCGGCGCGGCGTTGTTCGACAGGTTGATGCGGCGGTACAACTTGCGCCGGAAATCATAACGCTGGAACCGTTGTCATTCCGGGTGGGTCATGGCGCTGTCCGGGGACGTGCGCGGTTGCAACCTGAGCGAGAAGGGGAGCGACGTCCGGTCTCCATTTATGTTGACCTGCGTGCAGACAATGTGGAAAAGGCCTACGCCGAACAGGTGTTGTTTCAGGAACCCCGCGAACTTACGGGGTTGGCTTCGGGTGCGGTGGAAGCGCAATGGCCGACAGGTCGTCACGGGTACCGGCGCATGAGCGGCGACCTCAAACTGCGGCTACGTGATGGCTCGCTGGGAAGGCTTGGTTTTGTCACCAGACTTACCACCTTGTTGCGCACCCGTGAAATCGTGCAGTTACGCGCCCCTTCTTTGCGCGACGAAGGGCTTACGTATGAAACCGCGACGGTGAATGTGACCATGCGCGACGGTCGTGCCCGTTTGCATGATTGCACTGCGGAAAGCCCGTCTTATTCCGTTGTGGCATCGGGGGTGGTGGATTTTGCGCAGATGCAGACAGACGTGCAGATGGCCTTCAATGTGTTGGACGGCGTTACCAGCCTTGTTGAACGGGTTCCTGTGATCGGGCCCACAGCCACCTCGGTGGTGCGTGGAGCCACCAAAATCCGGCTTCGCGCAACGGGATCGCCCTTTGATATACGCTGGCAGCCGGACGTGTTATAACGTTGCGCGAACGCTATATTTCTTCCCGGCGTCTATACAGGTATTCGGCGAGAGCGTAATACATCCACGCAACCCCCCAGCAGGGGTAGACAATCCGCGAGACAAACAGCGGGTGACGGCGCGCCCAGGGAGCGCCGGTGGTTTTGTCCCGCAGACGCCGATGTGCCCATCGCATCACCAGCAACGACGTATTCTTCCAGCCGGGCATTGTGCTGCCCAGCTGGACAGGGCACAGCATGCCTTCGGCACAGGCGCGGATATCCACGGGCCACGGCACGCGCCCTCTTATCGGGCGGCCATCCGGCCGGATCAGTGTGCGATAAAAGCGCACCCCCTTCTCCAATGCCGTACGTACCGCTTCATCCGGGTGTGCCTCGTGGACGGCGTGCAAAGCGCGCAGCATGCAGCCGGTATGATGGTGGTCGGCCACCCGCATTCGTTTGGGATCATGGGGTTCCCCCTTAATGTAGTCGCCATACGGCCAGGAACCATCATCCCGCTGGCGTGTTAGGGAGAACTGCAACGCCGGGGCTACCGTGTGGTTCCATTGTTCTTCTTCAAGGCGTGCGGCGGTGCGGATGACGTGCGCCACGGCAAGCACATTGGCACTGTGAATGCGCCGCGTATCACCGGGAGCATATCCGAAGCACCAGGTGTCGTCGACGTCGGTTTCTTGTGTGTTCCCTTTGAGGCGCGGCAATGATTCCAGCATGAATGTTGCCACGTCCCGGGCCGCCTGAAGGTGTGCGGTGTCACCCGTTGCATCATGAGCGAGCAGAAAGGCCTCGCCCGCCGTGGCAGTGATGGCTGTTGCGGGCGCATGGGGCGGTATGTCATAACCAACGCCGCGCAGCGCAAAGGGATAGCCCCAGCATAAACCTTCATGGTCGGACAGGGCATGGTCCCTCAGTTGTTGCAGTGTTTCAAGGCCATGCTCCTGATGTTCCGTATCGTTCGTGAGTTTATACAGCCGAAAATGGCCCATGGCCGCCAGTGCAAGGGCTTCCGGATTCAGGGTGGGTGCAATGCCCAGTATGCGCCGGACAGCCGTGGGATGCATATCGCAAAAAAGCGTCGTTATTCTGCGCAGATAGGGGCTTTCCTGCAATCGGCGCAAAAAAGGATGTGCTTTGATGTCCAGCGGATCATGCCCCGTTAATCCGTGATGACGTATCCAGAGGTGTAGTTGGGCAATCCATTCCTGGGCAAGATGAATTTCCGGTTTGTTCGATAATCGTAATGGCATAGCGGTCACCACCCGGGGTTTCAAAGCTTCTCGTGGCGTCAAAGTGCAAAAAGGCGAGCCGTGAACAGTTTGCCATCAAGCAGAGCAAGTATGCAACCGGACGCCCATTTCTCGCCCGCATATTTCACAAAATTTCTGTCGCGGCACACGCGCTTACTCCTCCCGGCCCCACAAGATGGACACAATTAGGATAATGCCCAGCACGCCCGCCGTGACGTAGCCGAATATGCCGAGCCGCGCCATTGCCGTTTCCGTGCTGATGAGCAGGCTGGAACCCACAATGAGCGCGGCGGTCACCACGGCCACGGCATTGCGTTTGCTGGCGTTGTCTATGGTGGCCGCCATCTTTTCCAAGTGCTCGTGATGAATATGCATCTTCATCT
>SKQZ01000086.1 GCA_007118765.1 Candidatus Hydrogenedentota bacterium | reverse complement strand
GTATTTGCGGCCGCCTCAATCTGTTGTTTCAAGTCCAAATCCATGCCATACTTCCTTGTTGTCGTTATGTTGTGACCACATTACATGTCTTTTAGTTTCTCTTCAACATCCGCAGCGCTTATTCCGGCAATGCACACCATTTTATTTCGTGAGCGTTTCCCGGCCGTGACTGTTACATTGCTTTTGGCCACGCCAAATGTTTTGGCCAGCAGTGCGTTTACGGCTGCATTGGCCGCGGCATCCACGGGCGGCGCCGTCACGGCAATCCGAACGCGTCCATCGTCCATGATGCGGATGTCATTACGGGATGCACGCGGTTGCACACGGATATGGAGCATCACACCCTCTTCCTTCTCTTCGAGCCTCACGTCAGGTCTGGTTCTCATGCCATTGACCAAAACGTCTGAACTTTGCGCGCCGTTTTTCCAATGTCCATTCGCCACATTTGTGCTTGGCCAAAAACGCCCGTATTTCCGCCGCCAAGGGCGCCACCATTTCCTCAGGCGCGTTGTGTGCACCACCCGCCGGTTCGGTCACTACTGTATCAATGACACCAAAGGAAAGCAAATCCGCCGCCGTAATACGCAACGCTTCCGCCGCCTGCCGTTTTTCCTCGACATCCCGCCACAGTATTTCGGCGCATCGTTCCGGCGGGCAGATAGTATAAACGGCATACTCAAGCATGGCAACATAATCCGCCACGGCAATGCCCAGTGCGCCGCCACTGCCGCCTTCTCCCAAGACCGCCGCAAATATGGGCGTATCCGTCCGGGTCATTTCGAGCAGGTTGGCGGCAATTGCCATGCCCTGCCCCCGCTCCTCCGCTCGAATGCCGGGATAAGCCGCCGGCGTGTCCACAAAACTCACCACCGGATACCCCAATTTTTCGGCCAAACGAAATATGCGCAGTGCCTTGCGATACCCTTCCGGGTGGGCCATGCCGAAGTTCCGCGCCACTTTTTCGTCTGTGGAAATGCCCTTGTGCTGGCCCACCACAAACACGGTTTCTCCCTCGAACCGGGCAATTCCGCACACCATCGCCGGGTCATCACCCGACAACCGGTCGCCATGCAGTTCAATAAAATCCTCAAACAATCGGGACACATAAAAGAGCATTTGCGGACGGCGTGTGTGCCGGGCGATTTCCATGCGTTCCCAGGCAGTGAGTTTGCCGTCTTCTGTCTGCGTCGTATTCGCGTGTGTATCGTTCATTACAATCCGTATACGTTGGGCCCGTGTTGCTCTGTTGCTGCAGACGGCATTATAGCATGGTACGCTTGGGATTGGTAAACCGTCAGGAACGCAATGATGGCGGTTCAAGATGCCACCGCTGTTCAGTAAGCACGTAATCCACCGGCTGGTCATGCGGGGACACCGGCAGTGTATCCGTCAGCTGGATTTCAAACGCCAACCCTATGGACAGCCCGGTGAACTCGGCGAGGAACCGATCATAATATCCCCCGCCGTACCCGATTCGATGCCCCTCCCGCGTGAACGCAAGTCCCGGCGTAATGCACAGTCCCCGTGTCGGCGCAACAACGATGGATGCAAGGGCCGGATCGGGTTCCAGCAGATCAAAGCGCCCGCGCACAAGCGTGTCACGCGTATCAATATGCGCCCATTTCATCATCCCGTCCCCCGGCGCCACCATCGGCACGAGCACACGCTTTCCGCAGGCCAGCGCGTGGTCAATAATGCGCCATGTGTCCACTTCATTGTCCCGTGCCGAAACATAGGTCAAGATGGTCGTACTGTTTCGATAAACAGGATTCACCACGAGATGGCGATAAATCGCCGCACTGGCCTCTGTCCAACGGGTCTGCGCCAACCCGCGCCGCGCCGCAAGGTACTGCGCGCGAAGAGATTTCTTGTTGTCTTCGGACACATCCATGGCAACCCCTTCCCCGTTTCGAGTGTCACACCTGTTACGCCTGCTCTTCCTCCACAAGGACCGCCGCCTCATCCTCGGAGATATCCGCTTCTTCCGCTGTCGTCTCCGGGGTCTCTTCCAAGGCTACATTCCCACGACGCATATAATCCATGGCTTTGAACAACAACCGGGCGGATTCCTGCGGTGCATGGAAGCCCATTGAATTTTCGGCTTCCACAAAATCAATCAGGAAGGTGGCGGCACGCTGACAGTACTGTGCTTCGGCGAGCTGTTCTTCGGGCATGCCCGCTTCCTTGGCCGCAACAATGCTGTCAATAAAATCCATCAATGCGTCCAGTGCCAGGTCTTGCATTTCCACGGTACGCTCTTGAATGCGTTCGGCCCGTTCAAACAATTCCTCTTCGGGGACCTTGTGGCAGGTTTGACACGCATTATTGATATTCAACAACGGACTGCGCACATGGTGGTCGCTGATTTTGAGTGCCCCTTTGCGCATGTAGGGCATGTGACAATCGGCACAAGAGACTCCGGCCTGTGCGTGGGTGCCTTGACTCCACAACTCAAATTCAGGGTGTTGTGCCTTCAGCATGGGGGCGCCTGTATCGGCATGTACCCAATCCGTGAAATCAATTTCATCAAAATACGCCAACGCATCATCACCGCGCAGACCCTTATGCCATGGGAATGTCAATCGGCGGCTTTCATCCGGCGCAAAGTAATACTCCACATGACACTGAGCGCACACGAATGAGCGCATTTCCTGGCGTGTAGCCATGGTGTCCACATCATAATCGTCAATGCCTTCCGCGGCTTTCGCCACACGAATGCCCTCGCGAAATGCCGGTCGCGTAATGCGCAACTGCATGGTTTCCGGATCATGACAATCAATGCAGGAGACCGGATGTTCCACCAATTTCCGGGCCTCTTCGTAAATCATCGGATTCAGCTTTTCAAATCCCGCCTGGATGTCGCCATCGCCCAGTTCCTTGTATGTCGTGTATACGGACGCGTGACAGTTCATGCAGTTGCCATACTGCTGTACCTGATGTCGCTGGGTCAACGTCTGGTCTTCAAGCATATAGGCGTGTCCACGCGCTTCACGGTAGTCGATGGCAAAGGCATACCCGGCCCACATGCGCTTCAAACGAGGATTCATCTCAATTTTGCTGCGGGCCGTTTCAGAACGGGGGTCATCGCTGTCGGGATACCGCGGAACGGCTTCGCTGCCGCCAAAACGCGTACGCACCATATCCACGGTGCGTTTATACTGGTCGTACTGCATCGGGAAATTCATTCCCCAGATCGACGGGTCCACGGTGTCATCCGTCACTTCGACCACCCGCATAAAGGGATCACGCGCTTCCTGCTGGCGTTGAAAAATGGTCACCAACAGCCCCGTAACGCCAAACGCCATCACCGCGGCCACCAAACTCACCACGACCGCGATTGTCACAAAAGTACGCACCGATATGTTAACCGTCTTGCTGCTGTTTGCATCACTCATGTTTGCATACTCTCCAATCGTAACCGGCCCGATACACTCATCAGGCGTCGTTCTTACCGCAAATGTCCCACAGAATCATGACAGCGTATACAATCAAGCGCCTGGGGGCCGTGACCAAAAGCATCTATGCGCGCCACCATATCCGCATGGCAATGGCGGCATGACGCCTCAACAACCGCCCGGTTGCTTGGTTTTATCTGAATTGCGTCGGGAAAATTGCCCGTTGTAAAGGCAAGCGAATGGTGAAAGCCATTAAGTGCTTTGACCCAGTATTTCCCAAAAAAGGTATGGGGCGTGTGGCAGTCATTGCAAGCGGCAACCGCCTGATGGCTGGATTTGGCCCACGCATCCAAATGCTCTTGCATGATATGACAATTGGCACACGTCTCCGGCGCATCGGTCATGTAGGAAAAACCTTTGGCATAAATAAACGTGTAACTTCCGATACCCAAACCCAAGCCGGAAGCAACACCCAGAAAAACCGATGCGTACAGCGCTCGCCGCGCCCATATTGGGTTCAATCCTGTGGTCATACGTTGCGACCTCCTCTTACTACACCCCCATCATAACGTAAGCACTTCGGAAAAGTCAAGCAATACGATAAGAATAGTCGGACGCAACAACCACACGCGGCGCGTTACGGTGTCGAAGGGGCAGCGTGCACCACCACTTCGTCAAATACCTCGCCATTACGGTCGAGCGCACGCAGGTGCATTTCATCCGCATTTACGTCAATGACCCAGAAATGGGAATCCCGCGACACTTTTTCCATGTACCAACGGCCTTCTTCGGGTATCCGTGGAAACACGCCCGCATTTCCGTCGCCGATATACAGTGTCCCTTCGGGGTCCAGTTCATTATTGCGCAACCGTTTGGTGCGCTTGAAAGTATGGTCATGATTCTCAAAGCCGACACTCAAGTTATGCTTATCAAAAAGCGGCAGCCAATGCTCCCGTCCCGCAACGGATCGACTTCCCTCAAAATCGCGATGAGACGGGTACAACGGCACATGATACATGGCCACACGGAATGGAAGCGCCTGATAGGCCAGCAATTTTTCTTCCAGAAAATCAACCTGGTCTTCGTGCGGCACAAGATGCCCCGTATCCAATATGATGAACCCCAAATGGGCGCCAAACTGATGCGCCCAATAGACATTGCCGCCTTGCGGGAAGAACCCAAAGAAAAAGGGCGCACGCGTTTCAAAACCGCCCTCAAGGTCATTTGTTTCATGATTGCCAATGGCCAGCACCAGCGGGATCAGCCGCCCGTCCCGCGTAACGGCGTTATCATGCCAGTTTTCAAACCAGTTGTCCCAACGCCCAATTTTTGCGAAGTCGCCGTCGGCATAGGCCAAATCGCCGCCGATAGACAAGAACAACGGGTCTTCCGCGGCGACCTCCTGCACCAGCGCCTCAAAAATGAACCCTGCCAGCGTGTCGCCGCCGGTCACAAACCGGATGGGCTCGTCGCCATCCGGAATCGTGCGAAACATATAGGCATCCGAAAAGGTGTCACCGTCTCCAATGCGAAAATAATAGTCTTGGCCGGGCTCCAGATTCGTCAGTTCCACCGAGTTGATAAAACGTCCGTCTTCCAACCCATAGATCTGCCAGCTTTCGCCAACCTCCCGGTAACGAAACGCCTCAGACGTGCCCACCTTGTCATAAACCGCCAACACGGCAGCCGGTTCTTCCATCGTATGGTAGGTAATCGTCATCGTGGTGCTGGGATCGCCCTGCCACGTAAGATAGGGTTTGCCGTCATACGACAACTCGGCATGGGCCTGAACCACCCCCATAGTGGCGGACACCACAATCATTACAATCAATATCAACCGGGGCATGCCCCGAAACGTATTCTGCTCGGCATTACGTGCGTTCATGTTTCCAGCCTTTCTTACATCGCTGTTACTTGTCCAATAAAGGGTTACTACTGTGCACTCATCGTGCTTTGTCATCTGTAGTAACGCGATAAGGCCTGGCAACATTCCGAAAGCGCGACGCTACGGTGTATCGCCGTGCTTCGCTCTGGAGCGCACGGTCACGGCATCGAAATAGCGCCCCCGCCTGTCCAGCGCCTGCAATTCCATTTCTGAATCAGAGACATCCACAATCCAGAAATG
>SKQZ01000041.1 GCA_007118765.1 Candidatus Hydrogenedentota bacterium | reverse complement strand
GGGCAACCACAAGTTTCTGCACCTGCTGTAACGGGTGGGCTAGCCCGCATATTTCACCCCGCCACGGCGGGGTTGCGCCTGCGAATCTTACACCATATCAGGCACTTTGCTTGCCCGTCGACTTCGACGTGTAATAACACGCTGTCAGCCGGCGGCCTGCGCAAAACACCTGCTCTGGCGCAATCTTCACAGGCTCACGACGAAACATGGTGAAATATCCGGGCTAGCCCGGAATCGGCACAGACACCACATTTTCAAACGTAATGACAGCAGTGCTACGAATTTTTTTGCCCGATAATTCGCGACAGCCATTCCGTCATAAATCGAATCGCTTCCGGCTGCACATCGAATATGTCAACACCGTGCGCGGCGCCCGGCCACATGCGCAATTCTGAATATACGGGGGCGGCATCGCTGAGCGCGTTGGCGGACATGGATGCATACGCATCGCCATCGCTTGCCATCAACAGCGTGGGGCAATCCGTTAACCGCGTGATCGCCCGCTCGGTTTTCACCCCCTGTGTTTCCAGTCCGGGAGAAAGCATAATGACCGCCTGCATGGAAGGGTCTTCCAAGGCGTAGTGCAGGGCGAGTCCGGCGCCCAGACCTTCCCCGGCCACGGCAAGATTATCGGGATCGGCGCCCATTTCCAAGAGTACGCTTTTCGCGGCACGAACATCCGCCAGCGCTTCGAGCCAGGCATCCCGCGGGAGTTCGCGGTAATGCACCGTGTTTTCATGGTGTTGCCGGCTTTCCCCGTGTCCGCGCAAGTCCACCACAACAGATAGTACGCCCTCTTGCTGCAAGACACGGGCGGTATGCTCCCATACGCCGCGATTGCCGCCGTACCGATGCACCAACAAGATGCCGGGCGGTTGGACCTCACGCGGCGTGTAGGCTGTCACGGCAATGACGTGGCCGTCTTCCGTTTCTATCGTTACGGAATGGACGTCGTCATTTGCCGTCGGGCGCGAACAGGCCGTTCCCCCGATGAGTACAAGCCATGCCGCAAGGGTGAATAAAAGAAAATCGGGGAGACGCCCCGTTCGCAGCACAGTCTCCCCGATATATCCACACATTATCCGATGTTGAAGACGCTTTGCAGTTTCATGGCAAGCGTCATGTCACCCTTAATCTTCAGCTTTCCGGTGAGGAATGCCTGCTGGCCGTTCAGTTCGCCTTTGGTCAGGGCGACAAAATCGTCTGCGGACATGGTCAGCTCAATGCTGGCGTTGTCAGCGGGGCCTTCGGAAACATCGACCGCGCCGTCCGCAATGGCTACCGTGTACACCGCATCGTCAATATTGAATTGGTATACGGCATTCATGCCCGCAACTTTGCTGGCATCCACACCCGAGCTCAGACCGTCAAAAAATGCTTTTACTTCCGACATCTTCAATTCCTCCCGTACTGGTAGTATTGTTGAAGTTTTCCACCGGCGCACCGTATGTGCGCCCTTGTACACAAAGCTTACCTAACCGTCGGTATACGCCCGACCCCTATACTTTACACATCTGAGACACAAATATCAACTTTGACGACGCAAAGTCGTGCCAGTATGAGGGCTGGCGGTTTTGGATTACGCATTAGTGCGCTTTACGCGGCGGCGGAAAGGCAAACATCGTCCGTTCGGTCTTCCGGTGTGTGGACACTGCCCTGTCCGAAGTTGCCATGCCCGTCACGCCCGCAGCAGCGCCGATGCATTCCAGGTAGGTCAAATCATTTGTTTTGCGCAGAACGTTTGCATTTTGTCGCGAAATATATTACACTCAATTTAGAACGTAGAACAGGTAAAGGACTTTCTTCTCATGCAAAATGAACGTTGCCCACATTGCGGTGAAGACGGGTTTGTCGCAGGGAAACTTCCAAAAGAAGTTGTGGCAATTATGGCGTGTCAGCACTGTGACGAACTGTCCGTTTTATTCCGAAAAAAGATCATTCCGTTGAACAGGCGCATCATTGAATCCGGCACCTTTGACGAGCGCAAGGAACATCTTGCGGATGTCATTGCCCAATTCCTGGAGGCGGGCCTGCTTTCTTTTGATTCGAAAAGCGCCGGCAGCGACGGCGCGGCATACGAACTGTCGGACATGCTGCGAGCGCGTCCGCGCAAACGAAGGCCCCGAAAAGCCAAGAAGGATGCCGACGAAAGACCGATCACGGACCAGGAGATGGACCGGTTTGTTCGTATTGATTTGAAGTGTATTGACAATCCCACCTACTTCAAACGCATTTTCGGATAGGGGCACGATCATCGGCTCTTGCCAAACCACAGGCTACAGCAACTCTAATGCCCCGCGTGGCCGTGTTACACCGTCAAATGTGATGCCTTGCGGTCGGTAGGGCAGGTTAATATCTGTCCACGCTTGCGGAAATTGGCGAAACGAAACCGAACCGTCCATCCAGAGCACATTGCCGCCCCCCGGGCCATGGTTAAACGCAGTAGGGTCAGAGTATTCGCGAAGCCTGACACCGTCATGAATCGAAAAGTCGTCGGGAATCTCCTTGTCTTGATTGAACACCACCGTTAAATCCCATACCATGGGTACGCGGGGTATTCCCTGCGGCAGCGGCGGCAGTGTCAGCGGCTCTCGTGTATAGGCGCCGAAATAGTCGTAACTGGCGCGGAGGCTGCCGTGGGCATTCAGTTCAACATTAATGGGTGCGGGTTCGGAACCCTGACGGCCCCCCACCCGCGAGCGGCGTTTTCTGGGATCGGAGGGACACACAAAGCTCCCATATTCGGCGATATACTCCGGGTACAGCGCGAGCAGGCATTCGGCATTTCCGCCGCCGCCACTCCACGGGAATGCGTCGTTATGTTCGCTGGCATACATGTGCATGGCCATACTGATTTGAATAAGATTGTTGACGCAGGACGCCCGCCGACTGATCTCTCGGGAACGCGCCAAAGCAGGCAGTAGAATAGCGGCAAGTATGCCGATTATCGCAATGACCAGGAGCAACTCTATGAGCGTGAACCCCTTGACGCACCCCCCTGATTTTCGGCCACTTCCTGCTCCCCGCGTTTGTGGCGGCCACAGGCGCGATCCCTGCCCGCGCCACGCATGAGCCCCGGTCGTTATACATACTATGGGCTTGTTGTTCATTGTCGTTTCTCCCGCTTCCATGACAACCGTCGCACGTCCCCGCCGGGCATCACGCGCACCACGGCCGTGTAGGTATCCGTCGCACGGGTAATGCCCTCATAGCGCAGTGCCGCTTGTGACGTAATATGGTAGGCGCCTGCGTCATCAGCAGCGGCAATATGCACTTGGATGACGCCTTCGCCGAGAGTGAACTCAAGCGTTTCCGGGGTTGGCCGGTCGGTATGGCGCAGGGCGGCGATGGCCTTGTCAATCCCGGCGTCCGCAAGGTGCAGTACCGTGGTATCGCGCTCATAACGGCGGTACTCCTCAAAACTGTCGTGGAGGTGCTTGAACAAGGCCGCCGCGCCAATACTCAGTACGGCTATAAGCACCACCGCCATCAACAGAGCGGAACCACGGGTGGTCGTGTCCTTGATACGGTTATTTCCCATGACGCGCCTCCGTTGTTCCGGCCCGTAGCGTCGCGACAAAACGATGGGCTCGCCCGGTATCGGGACGCTGCGGGTTGTGGGGTTGTGTGGTTAAGGCCAGTGTTACGCTTTGAGCGCGATCATCAGTCTCAAATCGTATGTCCGTCACCGGCAGCCGCCATGTTTTGAACTTTTCCGCGTGCAGCACATCGTCCTCCTGCACCAGTGCCAGCAATGCCAGCCGATTCGAATCGCCAAATCCGCCGAGTACCGCATAGCGCGGTGTTTGGCCGGTGCCGTGCAGTTGCAGCACCAGCGTATGTTCGTCGGTGCGGTGTTCGCCGATGCCCGGTACTATTGCTGTGGCGGCGCGGCAAGTTTTCAGAAAATCACGCTGTACTTCGCGTACCGCGTCCATGCGTTCCACAATCTGCGTGTTGTATGCGGACACACGCGACGTGGTCACGAAAACGCGCGAAAACAGTACAACGGCTATGCTGAAGACTGCTACATACACCATCATTTCCATGAGTATGAAACCGCGGTTCGTTTGTCTGCTGGTTTTATTGCAACCCATTAGCGGTCTCCTGTCGTTGTTTCGTGGGCGGTGTGCTATCCGTGCGTGCAATCAAGGTGGTCAACGTTTTCTCAATGTGGCGTCCGTATTCGCCGATCCACCGTATTTGCACTGTGGCCTGTCTGAGGCCCGGCGGCCCTTCGGGCACGTCTTGAATGGTCACCTGTGTTTCCGCCAAGTGCAGTCCGTCGATTAGCGGCGTGCTGCGGAAAGAAAGCGCCTCGCCCGGCGTCAGTGTGTCCCAAGGCTGTGCGCGTAACGTTTCAATTTCATTGTTCAACGCACAAAGCGCCATTTCGTACTCGTCAACAGCCCGCATCTTTTCAAGGCCGTGCAGATAAATATGAAACACGCCGCCGAAACCAATGGAAACCACAGCCAGCGCACAAGTCAATTCAACCAGCGAAAAGCCCGAATTCAGCGGCAATGAATTTCTTTTATTCATAAGCATGGCCTTTCCGAAGTTACATGGAATCCAAAAACGCAGATGTCAGATTGAACAACATGCCGTATAGTTCATTTACATAAGCCAACGTTACCAATCCCAAAGCCAGCACACCCAGCGGTTGCAAAACCCCTGTCAGGATACGCGCGCGTGTGGATGCCTGGGTGCGATAGAAGGTGTGGAGGTAGCACAATGCTTCCGGCAGCATGTTGGCCTGTTCGCCCACCGACACCAGATGTATAAATGATTTGGGCATGGGCAAGCCGCTTGACGCCATCTGAAAAGCGTTGGTAAAAGACTCGCCCTCAAGCACATGCCCATGTACCCGTCGCAGCATTCGCGCATATACCGGTGTCAGGTCGCCGGCGCTTGCCTTTTTCAACGCAGCATCCAGTGGAATACCCGCAAGCAGCAGCTTTTCAAGTGCTCCGGCGATTACGGTGAAGTTATCCTGCATGACCAGCCCGCGCACCCCGGGGATGAACAATAGTAGTGAGGCCACCGGACGCGAGGTGAATCCCCGGCGCCGTGCGCGGACGCTTCGTATCCAGAATGCAACAATGCAAAGTCCCGCCATCCCCGCCATGAGCAGGAAGATGACAGGTGGCCCCATTATGGATATTCTGCGGGAGTTACGCGTGCAGTGTGGCGAAGGGGGTAAACAATAGGGCTATCGACGCTTGTCCCAGTGGGGTGACATACGCCGCAGCAGCATACGGGCCATGAAAAACAAGTGTAAGACATCAGATAAAAATCACGGTTGACGACACTCATGGGGCTGCGTGTTACTATCAATAAATCTTGATCTGGTATAAACGCCGAGCAATTTGACTTTGCTATTTTGCTTTGTTATAGTCCTTAGGAGAACAAGGAATTTAAGCATTATGTAACTGTGAAGCGTTGTCCTGATTTGCATTATACAGGGCGAAGTCCTTTCAGGGATTGCACCATGCTTAATGAACCGCTAAAGGATTCAAGGCTCGTAGATGAAAGCAACATAGATGAGGTGGTGCCGGTTTCCTGGACAGGGGTATAAG
>SKQZ01000177.1 GCA_007118765.1 Candidatus Hydrogenedentota bacterium | reverse complement strand
TCACAAATGCAAGCCCCAGTTTTGCTTCAAGGGCCTCCACAAATTTGGGCGCAAGATTCGGCCGTCGCCCGTCCTTGCCCTCAGGCCACGGAAACGATTCAAGCAGATGGTCGCCGTTGGGATACACATAGAGCGGGAACAGGTAGTTTACTTCTTTGAGGCTGACCGTGTGATGCTGGATGAGTTCCTTTGAACAAAACACATGCTCCCAGCCGCGCCCGATTTCGATAGAACGCGTGGTGCATAAGCCGACGTTGTCACCAAGAAGCATGTTGCGCATAACTTCATGGCGCGGCCTGCACAAAAAGCCGCTGGACTTGCCGGTGTAATACGTAAAGCGCTTATCGAAAGGACGGTATATAACGGGTGTCAAACGCTGCTCGTTTATACCCGAGGCCTTAACATCTTCCTGTGCCCAAACCACTTTCCAGTCTTTGGCGTCTTTTCCTAAAGTGTACTTTTCCCGTGCTTCTTCCGCTGTTATATTGCCGAAGTCGCGAACAATGTCCCACATCTCGTCGCGAGAGAATTGGATGGTTAGCTTGTCTCGTGCGGTTACAATACCCACGGAATTGACGGGCATAATGTCACAGACATTCCAGCCTTCCTGATATTCGGCGAGCAACTGTGTTTGCTGTGGCCTGAAGAGATAGGAAGGCGATTGAGGCGCAATGCGGTTCCACGATGTGTTTTTCAGGTCATACTGATTCAACCAGTCATACTTGCTTTGGCGTTCACCGTAGCGTTCCGCATAAAACACCTTGGCGGCCTTGCGGGATGTGATATTCTCTTTACGCACAAAGATGCCAATAGAAACGCCCTGCTGTATGTCGAAAACATTTTCATCGTTTGAACCGTCAGGAGCGGTTTCGCGTCTTTTGACATTGCCATGCAGGTCTATAAGGTAGATTTCATCAAAGGTCTGCATAAGGCTTTGTCGCATGCCGCGAAAGGTGGGGTTGTCGAGGTAGCCGTGGTTGGTGATAAATGCCAGCACCCCGTAACCCGTACGCTCAATACGGTATTGTCCGAAGCGAATGAACTTGACATAATCGTCATTGAGCCATTTCGGATTGCGTTCTCCCAACGGCTTGTCATCACAATGAAAATAACCGGCAGCGCCACCCTGCCACGGCAGTGGATCTCTTATCAGATCTCGCGACCATGCGTTATTGTTCGCAGAATGCCCGGAGTAAGGCGGATTGCCGAGCACCACCATGATGGGCGCATCCGTCTTGATATTTCTGGCGGCATTGGCTTCCTTCGCAATTTGCTCAGCAAAAGGAAACGCGGCTGTTTCGACCGCGCCGCCTTCGTCAAGCGTGTTGGTGAGGTACACACGCAGCCGTTCGTTGGCGGAAAATTGATAGCCCGTATCCTTGAGCAGCCAGCCGAGTTTCATGTGGGCCACGGCATAGGGCGCCATCATCACTTCAAAGCCGTGCAGCCGGGGCAGCAGGTGTGTGGCGACATAGCCGCGGTCGCCCGCCCATGCGCCTCGGTCTTGCGCGAGGGCGTCGTAGATGTGCCGTACCGTTTCATAGAGGAACGTGCCTGTTCCCGTGGCGGGGTCAAGAATTTGAACGCGATGGGTCTCAACTTCCTTGCCGTCCGATTGTGTCGCCTTGACCGTTGCATAATCGGCCAGTCCCAATGAGCCACCGAAATCATCCTTCAGGATGGCGTCCACACTGCGCACAATGTAGTTGACCACCGGTTCGGGCGTATAGTACACGCCCCGCGATTCACGCAGCGCGGGATCGTAGGCGGCAAGAAATGATTCGTAGAAATGCACCACCGGGTCTTCACGCCGGTCGGCCTTGCCAAAGTCACGCAGTATCGCCGCCATGTCACAGCGGCGCAAGATGTCCGCCAGCAGGTCCACCGCCCACACCACACTGGAGTTCAGGCGCGTACCGGCAATGTATTCAAACACTTCACGCAGAAAGGGATTGGTGGCCGGCAGATCAATGGCGGCGGTGCGCCGGGAAAACTGATCGGCTTCGCTATCGGGCACATTCACGCGGGCGCTGAACATGCCGTAGCACACGGTCTGGGCGTACATATCGGCGAACTGTTCCGGCGTGATGTCATGCAACAACGTTTGTCGGAATCCTTCGAGTATGGCATGAAGCGGACCTGTGTCGCTTTCCTGTTCGGAATCTGCCGCCGCTTCCTGCTCAAGGGCAACCACTATGGCGTCGCGGATGATCTGCGCCATCCGTGCCAGCCGTTCCGCCAAGGCAATGGGATCGGCAATGCCGTCGGCGCGGGCCGACAGAAATACTTCAAAAAGCTGCCGCAAATGATCTTCCGCGCCACGGAGCGGCTTCATACGCCCCTTTTCCGGCAGGCGGGACAGAAAAACCTGCATCTCCATTTCGCCGCTTATGTAATAGCGAAACTCGAGGTAGTTGGTGAGGATAAGGTTGTCAATTCCGTCGCGATACCGCGTTATCTGTTCGCTTTGCTCTGCCTCGTCCAGAGACATGTTCAAATCTTTGCACTCGATGTAGCCCAAAGGCTCATCGCCCCGTTGGACAATGAAATCGGGCGCACCGCAGGCAATGCGTTTGGGCTCGTTGGTAGCGACAATGTCCTTGTGAAGGGATTCAGCCATTGTTTTCAGCGCGGGCCGAAAGCTGTGCTCGGTGGCGTTGCCCGCCTTATGGAGCGTGCTTAATTCGCGCAGATATTGCAGTATCGGATTCGCCATGCATAAAATCATACCTGATGATGCGTTGTGAATCAAAGCACATTGAACACAGGGTGAAGCAACCGCTTTCTCGCGCTGCGTAGACGATTGCTTTCTTGGACAAAAACACGCCGGTTATGCTATGCTTTGCAGATTCCGAATCTCCCCCTGAGCGAAAGGCATATCATGAGCAAAATTACTGAATCGGACGTGTCATACGTGGCGAGTCTGGCGCAATTGCAGCTGGATGATGCCACGCGGGCGCGCCTTGTCAAGGAGATGGGCGACATCCTGAGCTATATGGATGCGTTGAATGCGCTCGATACCGAAGGCGTTGAGCCAATGATGCATGCATTGCCCATGACCAATGTGTTCCGTGAGGACGAGGTAACGCCTTCGTTGCCGCGTGAGGCGGCGTTAAAGAACGCGCCGCTTGATGACGGCGCACATTTTATCGTACCGAAAATCTTGGAAGGAGAGGATGCCTCATGACGGATGCCTGGCATTGGAAATCGGCATGTGAAATACGCGACGCCGTGCAGGGGGGTGCGGTATCGGCCACGCAGGTCGCCGAAGACCACTTGGCGCATATTGACGCCGTGGACGGGCAGGTGGACGCTTTTACCCAAGTCTGGCGCGACAAAGCGCTTGAAATGGCCGCGGCGGTGGATGCCAAAGCGGCGCGGGGCGAACCGCTGGGACCGCTTGCGGGCGTGCCGGTGTCGCTCAAGGAGCTGTTGTGTACCCGTTATGGTAAGACCACCTGCGCCTCGAAGATGCTTGCCGGTTTTGAAAGCCCTTATGACGCCACCGTGGTCAAGAAACTGGAAGACGCGGACGCGGTGTTTCTGGGCAAGGTTAACATGGACGAGTTCGCGATGGGGTCGTCCACGGAAAACAGCGCTCTCAAAACGACAAAGAACCCCTGGGATTTGACATGCGTGCCCGGCGGATCGAGCGGTGGCAGCGCGGCATCGGTTGCGGCGGGTGAATGTGCCTTGTCACTGGGCAGCGATACGGGCGGTTCCATACGGCAACCCGCCTGTTTGTGCGGATGCGTGGGGCTCAAGCCCACCTATGGACGGGTGTCGCGCTTCGGGTTGGTGGCTTTCGCCTCGTCCCTTGATCAGATTGGCCCGCTGACGCGCACCGTCGAAGACGCGGCGTTGGCGTTGCGCGTAATCAGCGGCAAAGACCCCATGGATGCCACCTCGGCGGATATGCCCGCCGCAGACGTGACGGATGCGTTGACGGGCGACATCGCCGGGCTGCGTGTGGGGCTGCCCCGCGAGTATTTCACCGATGCGCTGAACCCCGAGATGCGCGAGAAGATAGAACAGGCTGTTGATGTTTATCGCGCTCATGGCGCGGAAATCGTGGATATTTCGTTGCCGTGCAGCAATTACGCCATCGCCGTGTATTACATTATATGCACGGCGGAAGCGAGCGCGAATCTGGCCCGTTTCGACGGCGTTCGGTATGGATTCCGACATCCCGATGCCAAGACGGTTCAGGATATGTATGTATTGAGCAAGAGCGAAGGGTTCGGGCCTGAAGTGCAACGGCGCATCATGCTGGGCACCTACGTGTTGTCCAGCGGTTATTATGACGCCTATTATCTGAAAGCGCAGAAGGCGCGGGCGCTGATCAAGAAAGATTTTGACGCCGCCTTTGAGCAGTGCGACGTGATTGCCGGGCCAACTTCGCCCACGGCAAGCTTCGCATTCGGCGCAAAGTCCGACAATCCGCTGGAAATGTACCTCAGCGACATTTACACCATTTCGGTAAACCTGGCCACGTTGCCGGGCATATCGCTGCCGTGTGGTCTGACTGATACCGGGTTGCCCGCAGGCTTGCAGTTGATTGCACGCCCCTTTGAAGAAGCGACGTTGTTGAAGGCCGCCCATTTTTATGAGGCAAACCGCGGATTCGACATGGGGCGCCCGCCCATTGCCTGAGGAGTGTAGCATGGAATACGAAGCAGTCATCGGCATGGAAGTGCATGTTGAAATAAACAGTAAAGCCAAGGTCTTCTGCGGTTGTGCCACCGATTTTCACGCGCCGCCCAACACCAACGTATGTCCGGTGTGTTTGGGCATGCCGGGCGCATTGCCCGTGCTCAATCGCGACATGGTGGACAAATCCATTGCGGTGGGACTGGCATTGAATTGCACCATATCGCGGTGGTCGAAAATGGACCGAAAGAATTATTTCTATCCCGACCTTGCGAAAAACTATCAGATCAGCCAGTACGATTTGCCGTTGTGTTTTGACGGACATTTGGAGATTGAGGTGGACGGCGAAAGCCGCACCATCGGCATTACCCGCGCCCACATGGAAGAGGATACGGCACGCAATACGCATACCCTGGGCGGTGGTCAGAGCGGCGTGGATTTTAACCGGTGCGGTCTTCCTCTGCTTGAAATTGTCACCGAGCCCGACATACGCAGCGCCCAGGAGGCGCACGCGTACCTTACCGCGCTCAAACAGATATTGCAATACCTGGACGTGAGCGACTGCAACATGGAAGAGGGATCGCTGCGCGCCGAGGCCAACATAAGCCTGCGACCCAAGGGCGAGACCGCGTTTGGCGTGAAAACAGAGGTCAAAAATGTGGCGTCTTTTTCGGGGACGCAGAAGGCCATTGAGTTTGGGATTGCGCGACAAGAAAAGGTGTTGCGTGAAGGCGGCGTGATTGAACAGGAAACACGCGGTTGGGATGCCGACCGGGGCATAACGTTTACCCAGCGCAAGAAAGAGTCCGCCCATGATTATCGGTATTTCCCGGAACCTGACCTCACCCCGATTGTGGTGGATGAGGCATGGGAAACGCGTGTCCGCGAACAAATGCCGGAACTGCCCGCGCCAAGACGGAAACGGTTTGCC
>SKQZ01000394.1 GCA_007118765.1 Candidatus Hydrogenedentota bacterium | reverse complement strand
TTAGTACACGTCGAAGTCGGCGGACAAGCAAAGCGCCTGATATGGTGTAAGATTTGCAGGCGCAACAGAAATCTTGTGAAATATGCGGGCTAGTACACGGAACAACACGCCGAGAGGCAAGATACCCGAGGAAACAGAAACGATGACAGCAGAGACAACCAACCTTGAAATGCTCAATGGCCTGTCGCCAGAGGCGTTGCTGGGCTGGGCTGTGTCCGAGCACGGCAGCCGTGCAGCGCTGTTTACCAGTTTCCAGGCAACGGGCTGCGCCCTGATCCACATGGCCCATGAATCCGGGCTGGCGTTGCGTGTTGTCACCGTGGATACGCTCCGCCTGCACCCCGAAACCTATGCGTTGATGGATAAGATTGAGCAACGCTACGGCATCACCATTGAACGTTTTCAGCCGGATCCCCAGGCGCTTGCGCGCATGATTGCACAGCACGGCGAGTACCTGTTTTTCGACAGCAAGGAAAAACAAGCGCTCTGCTGCAAAATCCGTAAGGTTGAACCGAATACACGGGCATTGGAAACCGTTGACGTATGGGTCAGCGGGCTCCGGCAAGACCAATCAACATTCCGGGCGGGCACGCCAAAAGCGACCTTCATTAAACAGGAGAAACGCACGTTGCTCAAACTGTGCCCCCTTGCCTATTGGTCGGAAACGGACGTGCAAGAGTACAACACCGCCCATGACGTGCCGGCAAATCCCTTGTACGAAGAAGGGTATCCCAGCATTGGCTGCATGGTCTGCTCTACCCCGGTGCGACCCGGCGAGGATAAGCGTGCCGGACGCTGGCGCTGGTTTAATCAGCTGCAAGACGAAGACAAAAAAGAGTGCGGCATACATATCCACGGCAGTGGCATCTAACCCGCAAATTTCACCCCGCCGTGGCGGGGTTGCGCCTGCGCATCTTACCCCATCGTCATCGCGAGCGTAGCGAAGCGATCTCATTACATCGTCATCGCGAGCGTAGCGAAGCGATCTCATTACATCGTCATTACGAACAACGTGACGCAATCTCATGTCCCAGATTGCCGCGTCGGGCTTGCGCCCTCCTCGCAAAGACAATTGTTTTGCTTTGATACGGGCTTTATTGGATGCACCGCCCGCAGCAGGTGGTGGAGACTCGCGTTTACACCTCTTTTCTTTTCCGACGTGATATGTTATGCTTGAAATCGCGCATGTAATCAGCTGTCTGTTACGTCAAAGAATCATACGCCAAATCAAGAGAGGAGCCTGTGATGGAAAAGAAAATAACACGCCGCACGTTGCTGGGTTCAGCAGGGGTTGGCGCCATGCTCGGCATGCGGGGCGCCGCTGCCGAAGAAAACGACCGGAAAGTGCTTGTAGTGGGCGTGGCGTGCAGTCCGAGGCGCGGCATGACCACCGCAACCGCTACAGCAGCGGCATTGGAAGCGGCCGCGACCAACCCGCGCATTGAGACGCAGTTGGTTGATTTGGGCGGCATGTCCATCGCCGGCAGTTTGGGCGACGGACGCCCCGCAGACCCCGCAGACCATGTGCCGGACGATTTTGACACGGAGGTGCTGCCCGTACTGCAATCAGAGCATCTTGGCGGCCTGATCATCGGGTCCCCCTGTTATTACCGTTGTTTGAGCTCCCTGTGCATGGCCTTTCTCGAACGTCTTGCGGCGCTGCGCCAACCGACCATGAAACTTGCCGATTTGCCTGTGGGCGCGTTGTCCGTGGGCGCCTATCGCAATGGCGGTCAGGAATTGGTTATCCAGCAGATTCTGACCGCGATGCTGTGCCATAAGGCCAAGGTGGTGGGCGGCAACCCGCCTGCATTTCAGGGCGCCACGTTATGGAACGCATACCAAGACGACATAACCCGCGATGAATTTGGCATCGTCTCCGCGCAGCGCTTGGGCGCGCGAGTTGCCGAGGCGGCACTGCAAAACACGGCGTGACATTGCCGCCCCCTATTTGCCCCCAAGAACTTGATTGATAACACGCGGGATCTCCGCCGCCCGGCGCTTCCAGAAAAACCGCCGCATAACGTCCCGGGAACGCTGACGACCTCGCCGGCAGCGTGTTGTTTTCAGCGCACCCCGTTTGCGGGCGAGGCCGCGCATATTCGCGTCCCCGGCGTCATGATCACGTACTGTCAAAAAGACAACCTCAACGCTTGCTTTGTATGCCGGCGACCGACAACAAGACCAGCAGGCTCAAGCCCATCAACAACCAGTCGCCCAAGAGCCGTTTCAGTTTGTCTGCGGGTTGCTCACCGCCACAGCCACCGCAACCAAGGCAACCGTCGGTTGTATCATCGTCCTCGCCCTCACCTTCGCCTTCTCCCTCGCCTTCACTTTCTCCTTCGGTTTCACCCTCGGTTTCGCCCTCGGGTTGGCCTTCACCCTCGCCCTCCGCGTGGTCTGAGAGCGTCTCTTCCAACTCTTCACGGCTCAAGTAACCATCGCCGGAAATGTCTAGCGCGGCGAATTGCTCGTCAGTCAGATCCGGGAAGACAGCGCGAACCTCTTCAATGCTCAAAAGGCCATCGCCGTCTGTATCAAGATCATCAAACTGTTCCAGCAATACTCGGGCGACAGCTTGAAGATCAAGGTCTTCACCTTCTGGGGGGGCTCCAAGCGATACAATAATACCCACCACGGTGTTGTTGATGTGAACATAACTGCCTGCGCTTACGCTTTGGCTGCAAACCTCTCCTTGCGGTGTGGTGTGGCAGTGCTCATAGGTTGTACGCACTGTCAAGCCGGCTGTTTCGAGAGCGGCGCTGGCATCTTCTTCGTTCATACCTGTTACGTCGGGCACCTTGGTCTGAGGCAGCGCTTGTAAAAAAGGATAGGAACCGTCTTCCATCATGTACCATACATCATCAAAGTTCCACGTATCCTCGTAAGTGCCTCTATCCTGCATTTGTACTGTGGTCAACCCCGTACCGTCGGCGGATTCCGATATGCCGCTTGTCTCAATGTCCCAAAAGTTCGAGCGGTCCGCGTCGATGCTATGGCTGACCCCAGAACCCACCAGCCCACCTAAGTTATTATCGCCAGAACCAATTTCGCCAGTGGAATAACAACGCCGTATCGTTCCGCCGTAAGGATACACAGAAACAGAACCAGACCTACTGTTATGGGTATTAACACCCACTAGGCCACCGCGCGTTCGTGCGCCGGTAACCGCGCCCGTTGCATAGCTGTCAACTATATTACCCCGATTACGTCCTACAAGACCGCCAAGCGTTCCTGCACTTCGGCCGGATACAGGACCTGTCGCGTAACACCGTGCTATAAGGTTGTTATTGAGTGGCCCAGTAATGTTGACGCCGACCAACCCACCGGCATCGTCCCTACCGCTTACTTTAACTGTTGCGTAAGATTCGAATATAACACTGTCAATAGCCGCAGCACCATAATAGGCAAATCCATTATAGCCAACCAATCCACCCGCAATCCGACCGCTTATTGTTCCAGTTGCGTAACACCCTTCAATTATACTGCCCGCGTTAATTCCAGCCAAAGCGCCTACATAATGCCCGTCAGTAATTGTTATATTTTTAATGCCGATATTTCGGAGTTTTGCTAAGTTAGTTATTTTAAATACGCCTGAGTATCCAAAAGACGAGTCAATAACAGCATTATTTATTTTGTGGCCTTGGCCATCCAAAACGCCGCTAAACCTGCCCAGATCCCCTATCGGATAAAATGATATGTCCCGATAATCAAGATTGGCGGTGAGTATAAAATTTGCGTCAATAGCGTCATAGTGCCAATTCAGCAAATCAAATTCTTGCGGTGTGCCGATTTGGTAAGGATCCGATTCCGTACCTCGGCCCGACAAAGGTATGGGTTCAGGCGCCGGCAGCGGAGCCGCGCCCGTGCTTTCCCACGCCAGACGTGGATAATCGCCCTCCGTCATGACCCATACGTCAGGATCCCAGCCCGCATTTGCAAAAATGCTTGGCGTGGTCATTTGTTGTGTTGTCAATCCCCTGCCACCCGCGCTTTTACGCAGGTTACTACTCTCCATATCCCAGAAACTGCTTACGAAAACAGAAAAGCCAGCGGG
Source organism: Candidatus Hydrogenedentota bacterium (assembly GCA_007118765.1). Lineage (GTDB taxonomy): Bacteria > Hydrogenedentota > Hydrogenedentia > Hydrogenedentales > CAITNO01 > SLFT01. The sequence continues at coordinate 1,579 of SKQZ01000394.1, read as the reverse complement.
AATGCCATAAGAGCCAGTGAGGCCGCCACCAGCTGAATCGAATGTTACGTGACTTGCTGCGTAGTTGCATGAAAAATCAAAACCGTAATACCTACCCATGAAACCGCCAACCCGGGAATTTCCCGTCACAACGCACACTGCATAACAGTTTGAAACCATTATTCCTGGGAAAACTGAGGTATAATAGCCACCGCCGCCGTATCCCACCAGACCGCCTACGTTATTATTTCCGGTTACGTTTCCTGTCACGAAGCATTGCAAAATGCTGCCTCGGTTGCTTCCCACCAGACCGCCCACTGAATCGCGCCCCGTTATCGTGACATCGGAGACACCAACATTCTTGATGACCCCACTCCAAGCATACGCATGGACTTGCAGTTGCAGTACGCCAATGCAGCCGAACAGCCCAATGTTATCCTCATCAGGGCGGTCTATCACAAGCCCCGTAATCACATGACCCTGCCCGTCAAAAATACCTGAGAAAGCATCTTGGTCATCGTCCAGCTCGCCAATAGGCTTAAATCCCGCCCCGTCATTCCAGTTGACCGTGTCCGAGGCATCAATATCCTGGGTGAGGATGTAGTCGCCATCCAAGGGATAGTCCGGGTCATTACCGATTAGTTGCAGTTTCTCAATGGAGTCAATCTCAATGGGACTTGCGGCTTCGCCTTCGCCCTCGGGTTCACCTTCTTCGGGTTCACCTTCTTCGGGTTCACCTTCTTCGGGTTCACCTTCTTCGGGTTCACCTTCTGTTTCGCCTTCTTCCGGCTCACCTTCGCTCTCGCCTTCCCAGTCGTTGCCGGTTAGTTGCAGTTGCTCGATGGAATCAATCTCAATGGGACCTGCGGCTGCAGTACCATTTATGGCTAAACCCAAGCACAACGCCATAACAACCAAGTATACACACCGGTTAATAACCGGAGACCACGTTGTTGTACGTTGATGCCGGCAATAATGACGTATCCCGCTTCTGTTGTTGTTGCTGCTTCTCATGACGATTCCTCCCTGTTCTACGGTATACAACGCTCTTTGTGCATCCGGTTTTTTTGGTTGCCGATAGTTAACCCTTATGATATAGGCAGGTGTCGCCAGAGTCAACATTATTTGTTGCGCTCGTTTTCCATGGCCCGTGTCCATGCGGTTTATGCCTGGGTGTGCGCGTCAACGAAAGGAAAAGCGCAAGCGTGGCTTGCGCAGTCAAAAGGATGGGATATACCAACGCGGTGCGACAAGACCGTTTGGCCTGTTTTGGCACGCTGTCACGCAACGCCGCACCTTTTTCAAGCTGGCCCCCAAATCGGAACCTTGGGAACCAGTCTGAACGAGGCAATACGTGTTGTGGTTGTATCTGACCATGGGTGTAGACGTATAATGCGCGTCGGGGGAGGCCGTGCATAGGACGCCGCGCAATCTCCCCAGCCCGCATATTTCACCCCGCCGTGGCGGGGTTGCGCCTGTGAATCTTACACCATATCAGGCACTTTGCTTGCCCGCCGACTTCGACGTGTACTAACACGCTGTCAGCCGGCGGCCTGCGCAAAACACCTGCTCTGGCGCAACCTTCACAGGCTCACGACGA
>SKQZ01000081.1 GCA_007118765.1 Candidatus Hydrogenedentota bacterium | reverse complement strand
TTGCCGCCGGACGAGCTGGGCTCCGTATTTCGAGATGGCATCACCGTGTCCGTCGGCCCTTACACAGATGAGTACGGCACCTTTATCAGTGCCTTCGCGCCGGTATTTGACCCTGTCACAAGAACGGTAATACTCTCCATTGCAGCGGACATCGGCGCCGACGATTGGCATAAGGCAGTCACCCGGGCACGTGTGTTTCCACTGATATTTACGATCGCCCTGTTGGCCGTGTTGGCGGCAGGCAGCATCGCCCTCCGAAAACGCTATCTGTTGCCACAAGAAGAACGCCCCCATTACTTGCGCTATGTGGAAGCAACCATTTGCGCATGTATCGGGCTGGCCCTTACACTAGCCATCTCGTGGATGGCCTACTCGATAGAACGCCGTGTCCAGCATAGTACCTTTGAAGCATTGGCCCGCGCAAAAGGGGGCGCAGTCACAGAATCTATCCGCGACATGCGCATGCGCGTTGAAAGTTTGGGCGCCTTTTTTGATGCCAGCGAACTTGTTGATCCTTCTGAGTTCGACATATTCGCGAGCGTCTTGGCGGGTGACGGTCTTTCCCAGTCGTGGGAGTTTGCCCAAGCCGTACCGGCACATGAACTGCCGCACTTCGAAGAACACATCCGGGCATCACATATAGACACCTTTGCCGTATGGGAGAAAGGACCTGACAACGATCCCGTGCCAGTGAGTGGGCGCGATATCTACTACCCGGTTATCTATGTGGCGCCAGAGGTAGGCAACGAAAATGTTTACGGCTATGATGTCGGCTCGGAGGCAGCACGCCTTGAAGCGCTTGAAAAAGCCGTGCACACGGGCATGACAACAACAACCGACCCCATTATTCTGGTACAAGAAGACAGTATCCAACGTGGCACGCTGACCTTTCGGCCTGTTTGGAACGGAGAAGACCTGTACGGTTTTGCCTTGGTTACATTTCGTTTTCGCCCCATGTTGCGGCACGCGTTGACTCAAGCGGGCCAACAACATCACGGCATCGCCGTGGAGTTGTATCAGCTGAAGCCGCATGCACCGCCGCAATTCCTGGCTACTTCGTCAGTGTATCAAGCCAGCCGGTATTTTTGTGACCATACCCAACCTCACGACCTGTGCGTGATTGTTCCCTTTTTTGCCTTTGGCAATGCCTATGCATTGGCAATTCACGCCGAACCATCGTGGTTGGCTGCTCACGGCCTTTGGGTTGGATGGGCCATCGCGGCCGCGGGCCTCCTGTTAACGGTTGCATTAACCGCCTTTATTTTGTGGTTTACGAATCATCGCGCACGGCTGGAGACAGAAGTGGCCCGTCGCACCGCCGCATTGGAAGCAAGCGAATCACAACTCAGAACAGAACAAACAAAACTTGAACGCATTCTCGACGGAATGCCCAACGGGGTATACCTGGTGTCCAAAGACTATGACATCCGGTATGTGAACCCCGCACTGCGCGAGCAATTCGGCAGTCCGGAAGGACGGAAGTGTTATGACTACCTGCATGGCCTGTCGGCGCCGTGCACATGGTGTATGAACGATGAAGTATTTCAGGGCAAAACCGTGCATTGGGAATGCACATTTCTGCAACTCGGACGCATCTTTGATGTCTACGATACTCCGGTGACAGACAGCGACGGGACACCGTGCAAACTATCCGTTTTCCACGATATCACGGATATACGGGAAGCCCAGGAAACACTGCGCATCAGCGAGGCCCGAACCGCCGCCACGTTGCGCTCCATTGGCGACGGCGTGATCAGCACGGATATGAACGGCCATGTGATTGAGATAAACGCCGCAGCGGCGGCATTGACCGGTTGGACGCCCGAAGACGCCGCGGGAAGGCGCATTGAGGAGGTTTTCTCGATTGTCAACGGCCGTACGGGCGAGCCGGCCGAAATTCCGATATGGGAGGCCCTGTCCACGGGGCAGGCGGTGAATCTGGCAAACCATACCATTTTGACGTCCCGGGACGGCACAGAAAGCCATATTGCCGATAGCTGCGCCCCCATCCGCACCATGAGCGGCGAACTGATGGGCGCCGTTTTGGTCTTTCGTGATGTGACACATGAATTTGAAATGCAACGGGACTTAGCGGCAAGTAACGCGCGCTTCGAGCAAATCTCCCTGCAAAGCCGTGAGGTGATATGGGAGATAGACCTGTCGGGACTGTATACGTATGTGAGCGATGCGGCCCGCGATGTTTTCGGCTATGAACCGGACGAGTTGGTCGGCAAGATGCATTATTATGACCTGCATCCGGAAGAGGGACGCGAACCGTTCATTAAAGAATCACAGGCGATAATGGGAAGATGCGAGACCATCCGGAATTACGAAAACCTGATCCAACACAAGGACGGTCACAGTGTTATCGTATCAACCAATGGCCTGCCGGTATTCAATGAAGCAGGTGAACGAACCGGATATCGCGGCGCTGACCTCGATATCACCGCACGCAAGCAGATGGAGGCCGCACTGCGCGAAAGCAAAGACCGGTTGACCAGTATTCTCAATGCCATGAATGACGTTGTCTGGACGGCCTCCCCCTTCCCCAACCTGACCTTGCAGTACATCACGCCCGCCACCCAGAAACTGTATGGACGTCCGGCAGAAGAGTTTTACGAGAACCCGTTGCTGTGGCGCGAGGTCGTGGTCTCTGAAGATGCCCAGAAAGTGGCATCCATCTGGAACCAGCTCGAGCAAACAGGTACGGTGGACATCGAGTATCGCATCACAAGGCCGGACAACAGTATCTGCTGGGTACGCGACCGGCGCCAATGCATTTATGACGAAACCAATTCCGTCGTTCGCATTGACGGCATTCTGAGCGATATTACAACACGGAAACTAATAGAGGAGGCGTTGCGCGAAAGCGAAGTAACATACCGGGTATTGTTCGAAGGTTCGCGGGATGCCATGATGATCCTTGACGTGTCAACAGGCAGGTTCACTGCCGGCAACCAAGCCGCCTTTGAGATGTTCGGCATCCAAGACAAAAAGGCGTTTACAGAATCCGGGCCCATCACGCTTTCCCCCGAGTATCAGCCGGACGGAACGCCTACTGCTGAAAAAGCCAAAGAAGCCTTCAGCATTGCACAGCGCGAGGGCGCACATTATTTTGACTGGGTACATCAACGCGCCAATGGCGAGACCTTTCCCGCCACGGTCTTGTTAAACAAGATTGTGACGCAAAAGAAACTTTTCCTGCAGGCAACCGTGCGCGACATTACCGAGCAAAAGAAGGCGGAAGAGGCATTGCAGCTGAGTCGCGAGCAGTATATGCTTGCCGTAAACGGCAGTAACGACGGCATTTTTGATTGGGATCTTCGTACCAACGACTTGTTCTTGTCACCAAAATGGAAGCAGATGATTGGCTATGAAGATGAAGAACTGCCAAACGCCTTTCCCACCTTTGAGGACCGCATTCACCCCGATGACAAGCCACGTGTAATGGATTACGTGCAACAGTACCTCAAGGGCAATATAGACACATACGCCATCGAGTTCCGCTTCCTTCACCGGGACGGGCATTACCTCTGGATATTGGCCCGCGGCGAGGCGCTTCGCGATGAACAGGGCATCCCCTATCGAATGGCCGGGTCGCACAGCGACATTACGGCGCGCAAAGAAGCCGAAGAGGCACTGCGTGCGAGCGAGGAAAAACACCGGCTGCTGGCGGAAAACACCATGGATGCTATTTGGCAGATGGATATGACGCTGCGGTTCACATACATCAATCCGGCATGCGAACGCCTCGTCGGCTATACGCCCGAAGAATATATCGGCACCTCGTTGCAGGATCATTGTACGCCGGAAACAATGGCAACCATCTCTGAAGTAATGGCCGAAGCAATTGCGAATAACGAATCATCCTCGTTACTTGAAGTTGAACTGTTTCACAAGGACGGTACGCTGTCTCCTTTCGAAATACACGCGACCATGATCAGAGATGAGGCGGGGCTGCCAATTGCCATTCAGGGCGTCACCCGCGACATTAGAGAGCGCAAACAGGCTGAGAAAGAACTGTTGGAAACCAACCGGCGTCTTGAGGAAGCCATCGGGCTTGCCAATCAGATGGCGGCAGAGGCGGAAATGGCCAATGCGGCAAAGGGCGCATTTCTCGCCAATGTCAGCCATGAAATCCGAACACCTTTAAATGGCATTATCGGCATGACCACGCTGTTGCTCGACACGGATATGATCCCCTCACAACGGCGTTGTGCGGAGGTTATTCGTGACAGCGGCGAATCATTGTTGTGGCTGATTAACGATATCCTCGATTTTTCGAAGATTGAAGCAGGCAAGCTGGAACTGGAAACCATAGACTTTGACTTGCACAGTCTGCTCGATGACTTCGCGACGCTGCTCGGCGTAAAAGCCGATGAAAAAGGGTTGGAGTTGGTTTGCGCCGCCGAGCCGGACGTGCCGCCGTGGTTACGGGGCGATCCCGGACGGTTGCGTCAAATCCTAACAAATCTTGCGGGAAACGCCATCAAATTTACCCATGCCGGCGAAGTAGTGGTAAACGTCTCCAAACTCTCCGAAAATGAGGCCGGTGCGCTCTTGCGCTTTTCCGTGCGCGACACGGGTATCGGCATCCCGCCCGACAAACAAGACAAACTCTTCCAGAGCTTCACGCAGGTTGACGCCACCACAACCCGTGTATATGGCGGCACCGGCCTGGGCCTGGCCATCACCAAGCAACTGGTGGAATTGATGCAGGGCGAGGTGGGATTCACCAGTACGGAAGGTGAAGGTTCCGAGTTCTGGTTTGTAGTGCGCTTGCCCGTACGGGAAGACAGCGGCCACGACACGTTGCCATCGGCCGATCTGCGCGGCGCACGCACCCTGGTAGTGGACGACAACGCCGCAAACCGTGAAATGCTTTGCGCCCAATTGCGCGCCATCGGCATGACGCCCGCTGAAGCAGCCAACGGGACGGTGGCCCTGGAAATGCTGCGGGAGGCGAAAGAAGCCGGACGCGCCTACAATATCGCCATTTTGGACATGCTCATGCCCGGCATGGACGGCGAAACCCTGGGCCGTGCCATTCAAGAGGATGAAGCGTTAAACAGCACCTCGCTGGTGATGATGACATCCATCGGCCGACGGGGCGATGCACGTCGGCTTGAGTATATCGGCTTTGACGTGTACCTGACAAAACCGGTGCGCCAGGCCGACCTCTATGATTGCTTGAGCGCGGCTCTGGCCTCCGATAAAGATGACGAGAAGACACGCAGACGCCCCATTGTTACGCGGCATTATGTGCGCGAGCTGCGCCGGTACCATGCACACGTTCTGTTGGCGGAAGACAACACCGTGAATCAACAGGTCGCCGTGGGCATGTTACAAAAGATGGGGGTAAGCGTAAACGTGGTCAATAATGGCCGCGAAGCACTCGCCGCGCTCGCAAAACATGCCTATGATCTGGTCTTAATGGATGTGCAGATGCCGGAAATGGACGGTTTGGAAGCATCACGTCAGATTCGTAAGTCAACCTCTCGTATTGATGACCCGAATGTACCCATCATCGCCATGACAGCCCATATCACAAAGGAAGCGCGGGATGCCTGTATGGAGGCGACAATGAACGATTACATATCGAAGCCTCTTGATCCGGGGGCGCTCGCCGACGTATTGAAGAAATGGCTGCCCGAAAAAAAGCGGGTAAAAGATGTTTTTGAAAAGTCTCGGGAAGATGAAATGGAACCCGCAGAAATGGACGGCGGGGATGTTTTGTTTGACAAGGCAGGATTACTGGCACGTGTCATGAACGACATGAATTTGGCACAGGTGCTGGTGGCAACTTTCCTCGGGGACATGCCGCAACAATTGGCGGACTTGGAGGATCTGTTGAACAAAGGGGACATCGCCGGCGCCACACGACAGGCGCACAGCATCAAGGGCGCTTCTGCCAATGTGGGCGCTGTGGCGCTCAGTCAGGTGGCCGCCGCAATGGAAACCGCCGGCAAAGAAGGCGAGACCACCAGCATGAAGGAATTATTGCAGGAACTTAAACAATGCCTGAACGATACGGAACAGGCCATGGAGACACTATGAGGGTGTTAATTGCAGAAGACGATCCGACCTCGCGCTTGATGCTTGAAGCCATGCTCAAACAATGGGAGTTTGAGCCGGTCACCACCAATGACGGCCAGGAAGCATTGACTGCCATGCAGGCGCCCGACGCCCCACGGATAGCCATTTTGGACTGGAACATGCCTAAAATGGACGGGCCGGAGGTCTGCCGTCGAATCAAGGAGGCGAGACAAGATAACCCGCCTTATCTCATCCTGTTGACGGCACGGGACGATGAGAGCGATATTGTGGCGGGCCTTGAAAGCGGCGCCAATGATTTCATCTCCAAGCCCTATAATGCCAAAGAATTGCGGGCACGGGTCGGTGTCGGACAAAAAATGGTGGAGCTACAGTCTGCGTTAATCAACACACGTGATGCACTGGCTTATCAGGCCACCCATGATCCGCTCACCGACATTTTGAACAGGAGGGCCATTTTGGAGAACCTGGAACGTGAATTGGCGCGCGCCGCCCGCTCCGGGTCCTATGTTGGCGTTGGAATCTTTGATCTGGATCACTTCAAACAGGTTAACGACAAATACGGCCACCAAGTCGGCGATGAGGTATTGTGTGGTTTTGTACGGCGCATCCAAGAGCACATTCGCAAATATGACATTCTGGGACGATTTGGCGGCGAGGAATTCTTATTGATTGTTCCCGAGCCCAAGAAGACCGCCGTCAAAGATTTCTTCGGTCGTTTGTGCGCGGAAGTCGCCGCACGCCCAATCCCCACACAGGCCGGTGATATTGCTGTTACCGTCAGCATCGGCGTGGCCACGTGCAGCACGGGTTCTTCTTTGGATGCGATTATTGCACAGGCAGACGCTGCGTTGTATCAGGCAAAGGCAAATGGACGCAATCAGGTAGTGTACTGCGAGCCGACCTGAGAACAAAGGAAAACTGCGATGAATGGGAAGAACAAGCCATCAACCGCGGTTGTGGCGGTACATGATGACGCATCGCAACTGAAATGGTTTTCCAGCCTGTTGGAAAAAGAGGGGATTCAGTCGCATACCTTTCATAACACCGGGGACGCACTTGCGTTTATGACTGAGCACGGCGCCCCTGACCTCGTGATTGTCGGTTCGCACCTGTCGCACCCGGATGGCCGCAACCTCTGTAGCCTGTTGCGTTCCCCGGAATATGCGGCGTTGAATGCGACACCGATTCTGGTTGTTTCCGCGATTTCTTCGGAAGAAGACGTCAGTCACATTCCCGGTGAACTCGGTGCGGATGCCTTCCTTTCTGCGCCAGTAGACGACCGCGAATTTATTGCGACCGTCAAGGCCTTGTTGCGGGTTGAGGATTTGCTCAACCGACGCACACGTGTCATGCTGGCGCAACAGCAGTATTTGCAAGGTGTCATGCGTGCGGCGCCGGTGGGCATTGGCGCCGTTATCAACCGCGTTTTTGTCGAGGTAAACGACCGGTTTTGCGCCATGCTCGGGTATGAGCGGGATGAACTTATTGGACAGAATGCCCGCATGGTATATCCCAGCGATGCCGATTACGCCTTTGTCGGGCAGGAGAAGTACCGACAGATTAGGGAATCGGAAGATGCCGTTGGCAGCGTGGAAACCCGGATGATGCGCAAGGACGGCACGGTGATTGATGTATTATTGACCAGCGCTGCCATTGACCAACACAATCGGGCCAAAGGCGCAACCTTTACTGTGCTGGATATTACAGAACGTAAACAGGTGATAAACGCACTGCGCGTTAACGCTGAACGCCTTTCGCTGGCGTTACAAGCCGGGCGTGTCGGCATTTGGGAGTTTTGGCCTTTCGAGGATAAAGTTTTTTACAACGATACATGGTATACCATACTGGGATACAAGCCGCACGAGATGCCGGCTACCTACGATACCTGGCGCGACTTGCTGCATCCCGATGACGTTGCCCGCTCGGAGGCGTATGTGCAGGAAAGCATCAATGCCGGCAGCGACTTCGACCTCCAGTTCCGCATGAAAACAAAGCAGAATACGTGGCGCTGGATTCAGGCGTATGGTTATACGACAGAACGCAATGCCGATGGTTCCACCAAGCACATCACCGGAACCCACACTGATATTACGGAACGCAAGGAAGCAGAGATTGCGTTGCGGGAAAGCGAGGAGCGGTTTCGCGGCATTTATGAGACAAGCCCTGTTGGCATTGTGCTGGTCAATGTCGAGACACAACAGTTTCTGGATGCAAACGATGGTTTCCAGCGCATCGTGGGCTATACGCTCGACGAATTGCTGTCGCTGACGGTCAAGGACATTACCCACCCTGAAGATTGGGAGCAGGAACTCGCCTATAACCGCAACTACACAGCGGGAAAAGTGGAACAATACGGATTGGAAAAGCGGTTTGTGCACAAGAACGGCGACGTCCGATGGGTTATTGTGGCGGCAGACCTGTTACGACATGAGCCCGAGCCCCATGTGATTGCGTGCGGCACCGTTGTGGATATTACGGAACGCAAGGCGGCGGAAGAAGAACGTGAAACGCTTCAGAAACTATTGATCCAAGCCCAGAAGATGGAATCTATCGGGCGGCTGGCCGGGGGCGTTGCCCACGATTTTAATAATATGCTGTCCGTGATAATCGGTCAGGCCGACCTCGCCATGAGTCAGGTGGATGAAAACAGTCAACTCCACAGCGATTTGGAAGAAATTGAGCTCGCTGCAAAACGTTCCGCCGCGCTCACCCAGCAATTACTTGCTTTCGCCAGAAAACAAACCGTACAGCCGCGCACGATCAACCTGAACGAGACCGTTTCGGCCATGCTGAAAATGTTGCGCCGCCTGATCGGTGAGGACATAGATCTTATCTGGAATCCCGGCGCAAATCTCTGTCCCGTCAGGATTGATCCGTCCCAGATGGACCAGATACTTGCGAACCTCGTCGTAAACGCACGCGATGCCATTACCGGACCGGGGAAGGTGGTTATTGAGACTACCGGGGCTGTGCTTGATGAAACGACCTGCGAAGCGTTTCCAGAACTGAGTCCCGGCGAATACGCACGCATTACCGTGCGTGATACGGGGCACGGTATGGAGGCCCATGCCCTGGAGCATATTTTCGAACCCTTTTTTACCACAAAAGATGTGGGCAGCGGTACGGGGCTGGGGCTCGCCACCGTATATGGGGCCGTTAAGCAGAATGCCGGTCATATTACGGTCGAAAGCGCACCGGATGCCGGTGCTGTGTTTACGATATACTTTCCCCGGGCCGAACAAGATGCACCTCACACGCCCCCCAATCCCGCCGCCAAACATGAAGGGCAGGGGGAGACGGTGTTGCTGGTCGAAGACGAGCAGGCAGTACGCCATCTTACGCAGCGGGCATTGGAACGATATGGGTTCGTTGTGATGGCCGCCGCCAGTGCCAAGGAAGCGCTGGCAATCGCCGAAAAACATGACGGCCCCATCCACCTTTTGTTAACGGATGTGGTCATGCCCAATATGAACGGCCCGACCCTCTATAAACACATTTGCGCCTGTCACGCCGAAACAAATGTGTTGTACATGTCCGGGTATCCGGGGGATATATTGGCCGACCACGGTGTGGGCAACAACACAACGGACTTCTTGCAAAAACCATTCTCCATCAAGGTGCTGATTGAAAAGGTGCGGGGACAAATCTCAGGCCAATAGCAACACAGGATGCGTCATGTGCGCAGTTGCTCGGCCAGTGCCTCCGGCGTTGTTGCGGGCGGCAGACATGTACGGTTCTTGCAAACGCGCACTGTGGGCAACTCTGATGCGCCTGCGGCATGTGTGTCGGAAACCTCAGGATGCCCTGTACCATCATCGCCGTAAATCAAGACGCGATTGGGAATAAAGGAGGCGCCGACTTCCCGAAGAAAAGCCGCCATCTGCGGGTGGTTTTGGTCCCCTGTGACGGTTATTTCATCCGCACCACGCAACAGAAATTCCGTCGCCAGCAACAGATTCAACGCCATCATTGGCGCCTTTCTCATGAGATGCAACCCTGTGCGTATCGTTTCCTGCGCAAGCGACGTATAGTGTTCCGCATCGAAAAGTACGCCAAGCCGCAGCAATGCCAATGTAGCCTGGGCGTTTCCAGACGGTTCGGCAGTATCGTGAAAGGGTTGCAGCCGTGCCAGCAAATGCTTGTGCTCCTCGCTGGTGCTATAAAAACCGCCGTGCTGCGCGTTGTGAAATTTTTCAAGCATCATATCCGCCAGATTTCGCGCCAGCGTCAGCCACCGTGAATCAGCGGAACACTCGTATAAGTCAATAAACGCGTTTACGGTACAGGCATAATCATCGAGATAACCCGGCAAATTCGCCTCGCCCTGACGCCATGCCCGCAACAGCATAGTGTCACGCAACATCACGTCACGCAGAAAACAGCCCGCCTTTAACGCCGCGTCACCATAGCGCGACTCGCCCAGCGCAAGAGCAGCTTTGGCGAAGGCGGTAATGGTCAATGCGTTCCACGAAGTCACCACTTTGTCATCCGTTTGCGGGGGCACACGGTTGTTGCGCACCTGCAACAACGTTGCACGAGGCGTCGCTAACGCTGCATCTTCCTGAACGCGCAACGGGATATTCCGGCCCGCGTGACTTTCTTCCGGAGACGAAAAATTGCCATCGGGCTGAATGCCATGACAGTTACAAAACCAGCGTCCCGCCTCTGTGCCAAGATGCTGCAACACTTCTTCATAGGACCACAAATAATACGCCCCCTCCTCCCCATCACTGTCGGCGTCTTGAGAGGCATAAAAACCGCCGGACGGGTCACGCATATCTCGCAGCAGATAGGTCAATACCGATTCTGCCGTCGCCCGGTAGTCAGCATTGCCGGTAATCTGCCACGCTTCCAGATAGGCTTCCGCGAGTTGTGCATTGTCATACAGCATTTTTTCAAAATGAGGCACCCGCCATTGTGCGTCCACCGTATAGCGATGGAACCCGCCGCCCAGCTGGTCAAATATGCCGCCGTCTCGCATTTTATCGAGCGTTGTGGTTGCCATAGACAGCAGATACGCCTTTTGTGTGCGGCAATACGCGCGCAGCAACAGACGTATGGCTGCGGGCGACGGAAATTTGGGCGCATCACTCCAACCTCCGTTTTCCGTGTCAAAGCCCTGCTGTAACTGCTGTGCCGCCGTATCAAGCAGCGTTGCATCCGGCTCATCCGCTTCCGTTGTGTCGGGAACAGCCTGTTGCCGCAACAGAGCAACCGCTTTTTCCGCGTTTTCGGTCAACGCCGCCTCATTATGCTGCCAATGCAGCATAATCTGCTCCAGTACATCCCGAAACCTCGGCATGCCATAGCGCCGTTCCGGCGGAAAATAGGTGCCGCCATAAAATGGTTTGAGGTCGGGCGTCAAAAATACACTCATGGGCCATCCGCCCTGCCCGGTCATGGCCACCACAACGTTCATATAAAGCGCGTCCAAGTCAGGATGTTCTTCCCGGTCCACTTTAATGCTGACAAAGTGCTTGTTCAGCAGGGCGGCGATATCGGGGTTCTCAAAGGATTCGCGCTCCATGACATGGCACCAATGACAAGCCGCATACCCAATGGATAGAAAAATGGGTTTGTTTTCACGTCGCGCCTGCTCAAATGCCTGCTCATCCCACGGCTGCCAGTGAACAGGGTTGTTGGCGTGTTGACGCAAATAGGGACTGATTGCGTCGTGCAACCTGTTCTTTTGCGTCTGTATCGGTTCATTCGGTTCTCGTTTATCATCAGGGGAGTCTGTCATGGTGCCGTTTCCCTTGCTGGTTAATCCATAGGCTTATTTGGTAGAACAGCGCCCCGGACACAAGCATTCCGGCGTTTTTTTCTTGTGATAGCCCGACGTAAAAGCGCAGCAAACGGAAAATTATTGTTTTCTTGGCCTGTGCTTCGGTATAGTTCCACTGTCTTGGCCGGATACCATATACGTTTTGACGTGTTTTGCTTGTGTCATTAAGTCGACAGGTTGTCCACATAACATTATCGGCGTTGGGAAATTGGCTATGGGGCGCTTGTAGTGTGACAGCCGTCATTTTGTATCCGGCATGAGCGCAGAGGGCTTCACAACAAGATATTCATCGTATCAAAGGATACAAAGCCCATTGCCGCATCATACCGTTTGCCGTGATTATGACACGGCAGCCTACGGGCGCGGTCGGCGAGAGGAAAACGTCCAGCAGTTGGGCCGCCGCCTATCACTGTGTATTGCAACCGGAAGGAATTGTTGCATTGAAGTTGGTAATTGTAGAATCGCCCGCAAAGGCGACCACCATAAGCAAGTTTCTGGGCAATGAGTACAAGGTCTGTGCCAGTTTTGGCCACGTGCGTGATCTGCCCAAATCGGCCAGTGAGATTCCTGCGTCGGTGAAGTCCAAACCCTGGGCCCGGCTCGGGGTGAATGTTGACGATGATTTTAATGCGGTCTATGTGGTGCAAAAAGAAAGCAGAAAGCATATCGCCGAACTCAAGAAATTGTGTAAACAGGCCGATGAAGTAATACTCGCGACGGATGAAGACCGCGAAGGTGAATCCATCAGCTGGCATTTGCTGGAAGTGCTCAAACCCAAAGTTCCGGTGAAGCGCATCGCCTTTCATGAGATTACCCGTTCGGCCATCAATGAAGCCATGAACCAGCCGCGGGATGTCAATGAGCAACTGGTGCGCGCACAGGAAACACGCCGCATTTTGGACCGTCTCTTCGGATATGAATTGTCGCCCGTGCTCTGGCGCAAGGTGCGCAGCAAACTAAGCGCCGGACGTGTTCAAAGCGTGGCATTGCGGCTTGTGGTGGAGCGCGAAGAGGAACGGCGCGCCTTTGTAAAGGCGGCCTACTACGACGCAGAAGCCATGCTCACACGGTCGGGCAAACAATTCAAGGCGGTATTAAACAGTTTGGACGGCAAGCGGCTCGCCACCGGCAAGGATTTTGACGCGAACACAGGGCGCTTGAAGCCGGGCAATGAGGACAGCGTAATTTGGCTGCATGAGGAGGATGCCAATGCACTTGTAAAGCGCATGATGACGGCGCTCCCGTGGCGTGTGTCACGTGTTGACCAAAAAGAATCGCGCGTACGTCCCTATCCTCCGTTTATCACATCAACGTTGCAACAGGCAGCCAGCAGCATATTGGGATTCTCGCCGCGCAAGACCATGCAGGTGGCGCAACGTCTGTATGAAGGCGTGGATTTGGGCGATGGCGGACGGGAAGGCTTGATTACCTACATGCGTACCGACTCGGTGGTGCTAAGCGAAAAAGCGCTGCAAGATGCGGCACAGTATATCCGCAACCAGTTTGGTGATAGCTATCACAAGCGTCGCCAGTTCACCACAAAATCGAAAATGGCGCAGGAAGCACACGAAGCCATCCGCCCGACTTATATGGGACGTTCCCCGGAGATGGTGGAAACCTACCTCTCCCGTGATGAACTTCGGTTATATGAGGTGATATGGCGCCGCGCCATTGCCTCGCAAATGGCGGATGCCGTGGTTTTGCGCACGTCGGTAGATATTGAGTCCGCTGATGACGAGCATCGTGCCGAACTCCGGGCAACGGGTTCGGTGGTCGTGTTCCCGGGCTTTATGCGTGTAACCACGGACAAGCAAAAGGACACGGAACTCCCGGCCATCGAAGAAGGCATGACGGTGGGCAGTGACGAAAACGCCTCCATCCAACTTGTCGGGCTGGAATCGGTCGCCCATGAGACACAACCTCCGGCTAGGTTTACAGAGGCGTCGCTGGTGAAACGTTTGGAAGAAGAAGGCATCGGACGGCCATCAACCTACGCGCCAACGGTATCTGTTGTGCAACAACGCGGCTATGTGGACCGGCTTGGTTCTGCGTTGGCCCCGACATATTTGGGCATTGCCGTCATATCGTTGTTGCGCAAGCACTTTGACGACTATATTGACCTGAACTTTACAGCGCGCATGGAAGACAATTTGGACGACATTGCCACAGGTCAACAAGACTGGCTGCAATTTATCAAAGGATTCTATTACGGTGATCAGGAAGCCGATATTGACGGCTTGAAACCGCATATTGAATCGTCCTTTGAATCCATTGAGTATCCCGCAATACCCATTGGTGCCGATGATACACAACAGGAACTCGTGGTGCGGCTCGGGAAGGGCGCCCCTTTTATCCAGCGCGGTGATGGCGGCACAGGTAACGTCGCCTCAATCCCAAACGATTTGTACTACGACGCGTTAACCGTTGAACGGGCGCTGGAATTATTGGAAGCAAAAGCACGCGGCGAAGATGGGCTGGGAAAATGCCCGAAAACAGGCAAGCCCGTCTATTTGCTGGAGGGCCCCTACGGACCGTATGTGCAGCTGGGCGATACGGATACCGAAGCGAAAAAGCCGAAACGGGTCAGTCTGCCGCGCGGCATGAAAATGGAAGACGTCTCCTTGGAACAGGCGCTGCAGCTGTTGGAACTGCCGCGTACATTGGGCAAACACCCGGAAACGGGCAAGACCATATCGGTTGGCTTGGGACGTTTCGGCCCCTATGTGGTGCATGACGGGGATTTCCGCAGTGTGGAGCAGTCGCAATTGTTTACCTTGACCCTTGACGAAGCGCTTCACATCCTGGCACAACCAAAAAAAGGGCGGGCCTCCAAGAAACTGCTGCGGAGTCTGGGCGACAAACCGGACAGCAACGCCGCCGTGGAACTGTATGAGGGACGTTATGGCCCGTATGTCACAGATGGCACGGTAAACGCCTCCCTGCCCAAAGACATGGCGGCCGATGCCGTAACGCTTGACCAGGCGCTGGCGCTGCTGGAGAAAGCGGCTGCCAAGAAAACGACCCGTAAACGGACGCCCAAGAAGAAAGCGGCGGCAAAAAAGAAAGCCGCCGCCAAGAAGAAAACAAGCACACAAGACGACGCATGACTCGTATTTGGAAACGCCAATGACCACTACAATCAAACGGGTATTATCCATTGCAGGAAGCGATAGCGGCGGCGGCGCAGGCATACAGGCGGATTTGAAGACCTGTTCCGCACTGGGATGTTACGGCATGACGGTTATCACCGCAATCACGGCGCAAAATACGGTCTCAGTCCGCAGTATTCACGCCATACCCCCGTCAGAGGTAGTACACCAATTGGAGGCGGTACTGGAAGACATCGGTGTTGACGCGGTAAAGACGGGCATGCTCATGAGCGCGGAGATTATTGAGGCGGTGGCCACGGTACTGGAGCGGTATCAACCCCCCAACCTGGTGGTGGATCCGGTAATGATTTCGAAAAGCGGCGCACGCCTGCTTGAGGACAGCGCCGTTGACCGATTGAAAGAACGGCTGTTGCCGCTGGCAACGCTTGTAACGCCCAATGTGCCGGAAGCATCGGTGTTGACCGGCATTGCCCTTGACCCGTATACTCATGTCCATGATGTGTTGGATGCGCTGCATGCGCTGGGACCCCGTTGTGTCCTGTTGAAGGGGGGACACTTCGATTCCCCGGAAGCAGTGGATTATTTGTACGATGGCGATGTCCAAAAGGTGTACGCCACGAAACGTATCAACACCAACAACACACACGGCACGGGCTGTACGTTTGCGGCCGCCATCGCGTGCCAGTTGGCACAGGGTCACGCCGTGCCGGAAGCGATACAGCGGGCGAAAGATTATTTGACCCGTGCCATCGCCGAGAGCGACAGATTAAACATCGGCAAAGGCGTGGGCCCGTTGCACCACGGTTGGAACGTGACGGGACATCCGGCCCGGCAAGCATAATGCAGACAAGAAGACTGGAAATAGAATACGCCTTGTGGTATAAAGTATGATATTCAGCGCTTCAATCGAAACGTTTTGAAACAACTGCTGTTCAGCAGCACGCAGCCTCTGGCCAAACCTTGGCCATTGCCTGCGCTAGCACACTGGCAACTCCATCGCTTTGAAGTGTTCGTAAAGAATACTGAGAACAATACATGTACGATGAATCAGCAATAGAGACCTTTACAACCCCGTCGGGACTTGAGCGGTATCGTTTGCCCGCCATTTATCCCCAATTGAACAAGCACCGCAATGTTTCTTCTGACACGCCTGAATTTGCGGTGCATAAAGCCGTTTTCCAGGACATCCTCTGGAAAGCGCAGCACGAACATTTTTCCACGGTAAAGCGCAAAAAGCTCGGTCTGGAAATGAATGCCAAGCGGCCTGAAGTGCGCCCGCGCCAAAAACTGAAGATCGCGGAAGGCCGGACGGAGCTGGCACAGCAAGAACTGAGTTATGCCTATAACGTGCTCGGCAATGCACTGCAAAAAGGCTCCCGCTTCTCATGGGATGCGCTCAAAAAATATCCGGATTATCCCAAGCCGCAACCGAGCCCGCCGGATATGCCCGAACCCCCGGAAAAACCATCGTTGCCGCGCGAACCAAAGGCTACTGACGCGGTATTCAAACCCAGACTTGAACCCATGGACCGATTGGTGCGATCCAAGCGGGAACAAAAAGAGCGGGAAGCGCGCATGCGCTTTGAAACCGCACATACGCAGTGGGAACAACTGGCGTTGCGGGTGCGTCGCCTGTATCAAGAGCAAATGCAGCAATACAAGCAGCGAGCGCAGGCTATCCAAGTGGAACACAAACGGAATCTGCAGGAATGGGGACAGGACAAAGAACACTATTACCGGGAGCGCGAGAAGTGTGTCCAAATCGTCGAGGCCAAAAAGATGGCCTTTGAACAACATAACCCCCATGCCATATTGGACTACTTCGACATGGTGCTCGCATTCTCCAATTATCCGCCTTCTTTCCCACAAAGTTATGAGTTGGATTTTGATCAGGAGAATCAACTGCTCATTGTGGATTATTTACTGCCCGCGCTCAAAGGGCTTCCCAGGTTGGCCAGCGTATCCTATGACAAAGAAGCGGATGCCTTTTTTGAGACCGTCATTGAAGAAGACGAACGTGACCGATTGTATGCACAACTACTACACGAGATTCCGTTGCGCACCCTCTATGAAGTCTTTATGATGGACAAAGTGCAGTCGGTGGCGGCAGTTCAATTCAGAGGCTATTTATATTTGCAGGACGACGCCAAGAGCGGCGGCGTCCCGTCATGTATCCTTGCCGTCCGCGCAGACCGGGATACTTTCTGTTCCATTGATTTGGCGGAAAACGACCCGCTTGATGTTTTTGAGGAAATTGGCGGCACCATACAATCAACCGACTAAATGGGGCAATCACACAATATTTCCCGCAAACCCATACGGGCCGTTTACATCGGACAGTTGCTTGTCCATGCGTATAGATTCCATCGGCTGTGTTGCAACTGAAGTGGCTGATTCGCTTGCAATACGGATTGAGTTGGCACGGACTACGCTGCAAGCCGGTGTTTCACATCCGATTCAAATCATGTTGTGGGAAGCATGAACACGGGCTTGATTCATGCGGACCGGCCGTGTAGCATGTAAGTTTTATAATCAAGGAGATTTGCACGTGGAAATTCTGACTTTTCCGGTTACCCCGTTTTATACAAACTGCTATGTTGTGAAAGATGCCGACGAAGCAATCGTGATTGATCCGGGCGAGGCAACCGCCGCGCTCATGACAAGCATTGCTGATTGCAACGTAACGATGATATTTAATACCCATTGCCATTGTGACCACAGCGGCGGCAACGCCGAACTGGTGCAGGCAACAGGCGCGCCATTGGTGTGTCACAAGGCCGATGTGCCGCTGCTGCAAACGCTTTGTGAACAAGGCCGCATGTTTGGCGTGCCTTTTACGGCATCACCGGATCCGGAACGTTTTGTGGAACACGGTGACGTTATAGAGGTGGGCAGTGCCCGCTTTGAAGTGCGCCACACGCCGGGTCACTCGCCGGGCCATGTGGTACTCGTAAGCGATGGCGTGGTAATAGCCGGCGATGTACTCTTCGCCGGGAGCATAGGGCGTACTGATTTGCCCGGCGGCAGCATGTCACAGTTATTGACCAGTATCCAAGAACAGTTGATGCCGCTCCCCGATGAAACCGTCGTGTATTGCGGGCATGGCCCGACAACAACCATCGGCGAGGAA
>SKQZ01000318.1 GCA_007118765.1 Candidatus Hydrogenedentota bacterium | reverse complement strand
TTTCGCTCCTATATGGGCTGATGTATTTTGCAACCAGTGTCTCTCATGGTATCATGCGCACCCGTTGTGCGACAAGTATCGCCCCTTGTTAAGGATACACCGGCCCGGTCGGAACGTTACACGCCATCGTATCCCGAGATTACTGGAGGATCAAATCGCGGGCGCCCTGCAATGCGAGCACGCAATACCCCACACCACTATTCACGGGCGCCGGGCCAAACTGCTCATAGCGATCAAATGCCACGTGCCCATCCATATACAGAATGTTCGAGCCGCCGGGGATATGGTTAAAAAAGGTGGGGTCAACGCCAATCATATCGCCCATAATCCATATTGTGCTTTCTGCCATGGCGCTCGCGCCGGGGTTGTTGATGTCGGTAATCATGAATCGTTCCACCCCCTCGCGCAACCGGTAAATCATTTTGCCGTTGCCATTGCCCAACTCTTCATCCACCTCAATATCCTGATCCGCCCGGCTGTCATCACGGTCCATAAAAAACGGCAGAAAAATATACAAAATGCCATCCACCACTTGCTGCGGTCCGGTACCGTCTATTTCGCCCAACCCCGGGATTATGGCGCCGAGGGCGGACATGTCAAATTGCGCATCGTCACTGTTCGCCTTGTCGAAAACCCAGCCTAAATACAAATAACTGGCGTCTGCGAGATGCAATCCCCGGTCTGCTTCTTGACAGGCAACGTGTATGTCGGGCTGCCCCGTTATCGGGTTGTTGACACTGGCCGGCGTGTATTGCGCGTCGGAAGGACAAATCAGTATCTGCGCATCGGTAAGATATTCCGGGTACACCGAGGTCAACAACATACCCGCTGACAAAACGCCTCTCTCGCCTGTCAACGGCATGTCAGGCGCCGTACACTCACGGGTTTCCATGTCTGCCATCGCCACCGGCGGGAATCTGTTGCCCGGCGATTCTCCGGCATACATTTTGAATATCAGTCCCCACTGTCTGAGATTATTTTGACAGCTGGCCCGTCGCGCCGATTCGCGTGCGCGTGCCAGCGCCGGCAACAAGATAGCCGCCAGGATACCGATAATGGCGATTACTACCAGCAATTCGATAAGCGTAAAGCCGCGTTTTCGCATGGATATGATTCCTTTACATATAACAAACAAGGCTTGCGGAGAAAGATTGCGCTCGCGTCCGCATATTGCACACCCGCCACGGCGGAAATACAATAATACGGACTAGACCAATGGTACGCCCCGTGGGTGTCAGAAAGCCCAAATACCACCGCGTATTGTAACATAGCCCTGTACTGTCGCACACGTATTTTTTGACCGTGCATGTGGCCGCTCTGTTAAATCAATCCGTTTTAGCGGGTTATTGCACCTTTTATGCAGTTATAAACGTCGTTCTTGATTTGGCGCGTGAACATGGCACATACTGCGATACTTCGTAGGAAACCTCGGAATACCTGTAATGAATACCATAAACCAACCAGAGACGCCATCCATAGGCATTGTGGTGCTGGGATGCGATAAAAATACCGCTGACGCCGAACGATTTGCGGGCATGATCACGACTAATCCTGCCGGCGGCATTACCGTTCGGGGCGTGACGCCGAACCCGGACGCCGCACCGCCCCTTGATGCGGTTGTGATATACACCTGCTCCTTTATTCACGACGCAAAAGCGGAGTCGGTCGAGACTATTCTGGCGTGGTGCCTTCGCAGAACGGAAACAGGCAACCCACGCCGCATATATGTGGTTGGGTGTTTATCAGAACAGCACAGCAAGGCGTTGCAGGATGAAATCCCGGAGGTGGACGGCTTCTTCGGGTTGCAAGATATGGATGCGCTGGCCAGTACCCTTGCGCCCGGCGCCGACACCGCTGCGGAACATGATGCCCGTACACGGCTTGAGAGCACGCCTTATGCCTTTCTAAAAATCGCCGACGGCTGCAACCATGCCTGCACATTCTGTGTAATCCCTTCGATAAAGGGCCCCTTTCGTTCGCGGCCACGGGAGGCCTTGTTAACCGAGGTCCGTACGCTGGTGGAGGGCGGCGCACGCGAAGTGACCTTGGTGGCGCAGGACACCACCGGCTATGGCCGCGACCTGTATGACGACTACCGGCTGCCCCAGTTGCTGCGTGATCTATGTGACATCCCCGGTGACTTTTGGATTCGGTGCCTTTATTGTTATCCCGGCGGTATTACCGACGCATTGACGGAGCAGCTGGCCACGCAACCAAAGATCACGCCCTATCTTGACATCCCGTTGCAACACATGGCGCCCAACCTATTGAAAGCCATGAAACGCCCCGCGCCGGAACAGGATGTTGGCGCCCTCATCGCCAAACTCCGGGCGGCCATTCCCAATCTTGCACTGCGCACCACCATGATGGTGGGGTTCCCCGGCGAAACGGAAGACGACCATCAGCGCATGCTCGACATGGTACGGGAAATCGCTTTTGAATGGCTCGGCGCGTTTGTGTTTTGTCCGGAGGAAGGCACGGTCGCCGCAACGCTGCCGAATCCGGTGCCCGAAACAGAGGCACAGGCGCGTTTGGACGCACTCATGGAGTTGCAGGCGGATATCACCGCCCAGTTTAATGTGCGCCGCGAAGGCCGACGCGCCCGGGTGCTGGTGGAACATTTCGACGCGGACTTAAACGCATGGTCGGCACGGAGCACGGCAGAAGCACCCGAAGTGGACGGCGCGGTGCTCATCCATCCCCATCCGACCTTGTGCGCGGGCACTTTTCGCGACGTTGTCTTTGTCAACGCATCGTTGTACGATATAACCGCCCGTGTGATTGACGGGCAGGAGTGCGCACCCTTATGAAGCAACCGCCTTTGCACGGGCGCCACGACATACACAGGACAATCCAATGTTAATTCGCGAGCAACTTGAACAACGGGAATACGCACTGTTAAGCCCCTATGCGACCCATGTCCGCGAGAGTCGCGGCCGTGCCGCGCCTGAACCCGAAGACCCGTACCGCACGGCGTTTCAGCGGGATCGCGACCGCATCCTGCATACCAAAGCATTCCGTCGGTTAAAGCGCAAGACCCAGGTGTTTCTTGCGCCACAAGATGACCATTACCGCACCCGGCTCACCCATACCCTTGAGGTATCGCAGATCGCCCGCACCATTGCGCGGGCGCTTTTCCTGAACGAAGACCTGGTTGAAGCCATCGCGCTGGGACACGACCTTGGCCACACCCCGTTTGGCCACGCGGGCGAAACGGTGTTAAACACACTGTATGCGCCGGGCTTCAGACATTACGAACAAAGCCTGCGCGTGGTGGATGTGCTGGAAAAACGCCAGCACAAAATCGGGTTGAACCTTACCGCCGAGGTACGCGAGGGCATTGTGCGCCATTCGGCGGGGAAATGCCTGATATACGGCGAGGCACCGGAGCAACCGATGTCCCCGGAATGTCTGGTGGTCAGTGTATCGGACGCCATAGCCTATATTAACCACGATATTGACGATGCCATGCACGCGGGCATCATTACGCCGGAGGCATTGCCCGCCGATGCCGTGCAACGCTTGGGCGATGCCAGTTCCGACCGGATTGACAGCATGGTGGTGGGCATGATTGAAGCGAGCCGCGAAGGCACAATCAGCATTGTGCCGGAGGTGCGGGAGGCCATGGCCGCGTTGCGCGACTTTCTTTATCACAACGTCTATCCCTGTGAGGCCATTGAATCTGAAATAAGCAAGGCGCGGCGTGTCGTGCGCGAACTGTATCTGCATTTGCTCGAACACCCTGTGACAGAGATTCTTAATGGCCGGGACGAAGACAGCGCAGAGCAACGCACGGTAGATTTCGTTGCGGGCATGACCGACGAATACGCCATTCGACTGCACCGCAAATTGATGCAGCCCTCCTCTTCATGGACGTTATAGGCTGAAACTTCCGACGCCTTGCGCCTTCTTATCAGGTGCTGTACAATGGAGAAGATCGAAAGCATCGGGGCGTGCGACGTTCCCGGATTGAAAACGGCTGCAATATGGCGGCAGAAAAGAGAGGTGCCCTATGATAGAGGCAGAAATTATGGGATTAACGCAAGTGCAGGGCGCTGGATTTCCCACCGTGCTGCTGCGACATGAAGAACGGGTGCTCCTCATCAGCATCGGTCTGCCTGAAGCCAGCGCCATACAGCTGGCGTTGATGAAAGAAAAGCCGCCCCGCCCCATGACCCATGATCTGATTTGCAATATCCTGGCGGGATTGCGGGGTACGCTTCAGTCGGTTAACGTATATAAACTGGAAGAGCAGACGTTTTTCGCCTATCTGAGCATTGAACAACAGAACGATCAGGGCGAGGTGGAGCAACTGTTGCGCATTGACACACGCCCCAGCGATGGCATTGCCATTGCCCTGCGGGTGGGCTGTCCCATTTACGTTGACGAAAGCGTGTTTGACGAGGCGGGCCATGATATTGCACTGCTGCGCAGCCTTTTTGAGGAGGATAACGGCTCGTCGGACGAAAACCATATCCCGGGCGAGCGGGACATGGACATTGAAGACGAAGATGATGATGACGAAGACAAGTCGGAAGATTTCTGATACGGACACACCTGTGTTTCAACAAAAGGAGACGGATAATGGCGACAATAGGTCTGGGTATCAATCTTGAATTTGTTCGGCATGAAGACAAACCCTTCGAGTGGGCCGTTGAGAAGGCCGCCGCATTGGGGTATGAATATGTGGAACCCATGGTGCACTGGGGCCGGGAACTGCTGAGCGAAGCCGGGTATTTTCACAGCGTTTCCATGCTCGACGACCCCTATCGTATCAAACGCGCCTGTGAGAAGGCGGGCGTAAAAGTTTCCGGATTGTCGGCGCACTGTCCGTTGTGCAAGCCGGAAATCAGCGTGGAATACCTGAAGCAGGCGGTGCGGTTTGCCGCCGAATGCGGCGCGCCGGTGGTAAACACCGATGAAGGCCCGAAACCGTCCTGGACCACCGAGGAAGAGGATCATGTGCTTATGCGGTATGTGCTGGGTGAAGCAGCGGCAGTTGCCGAAGCACGGGGCATCCTCATCGGACTGGAGCCGCATCAGCAATACAGCAGGACGCCCGACGGCCTCGACCGGATCCAGCAATTGGTGGACTCGCCCGCCATCGGCATCAATTTTGACATGGGCAACAGTTATCTGGGCGGCGAAGACCCCATCGCATGGTTGCAGCGTGTCCGCGACCGGCTGGTTCATTTGCACGGCAAAGATATTTCCATGCAGCAATCGGAAGCGGAACGCGGAAAAGTAACCGGCACACCCGTGGGATGCGCCTGCGGCGACGGCGTTATTGATTGGGCCGCCACGGCAGAGGTGCTCAAGCAGTGCCCGCGCGACATTGTGTTGTCCGTGGAGTGCGGCACCGTTGAGCAGGCGGCGCGCAGCATGGAACACCTCCGGCCGCTCTGTTCATAAAGCATAAAAAAACATCGGGCGGAACACGGCGACATGATGTCCGTGTCCCGCCCGAATTGTTTTTCAGTAATGGCGCTCGTTTATGCGTTAATCCAATGGGCGTACAACGACTCCAATTCGGCATTCTCCGGATCGCCCGCAAACACCACAACACGGTATTTGAGGTTTACCGACTCGCCCGCAGGCAATTGCCAGGGTTCTTCAATCCATTGGAACGGCATGGGCGACATGAACCCGTAATCGCGG
>SKQZ01000192.1 GCA_007118765.1 Candidatus Hydrogenedentota bacterium | reverse complement strand
AGCGTCTTGACGCCAGTATTCTGGGCATGCTGGAGTTTGATCGGGCGGGCAACGTGAACGTGTCCAAACGCGGCGAAGGGCCGCTCAATTATGTTGGCCCCGGCGGGTTCATTGATTTCAGTTCCACCGCCCGCAATGTGTTCTTTGTGTGCAGCTGGATGTTTCAGGGGGCCATGCATCTTGAAGACGGCCGCCTGAAAATTACCAAGCGCGGCAAGATCAAGCTGCGCGAAACCGTGGATGAAATCACTTTCAACGGTCAATGCGCTCTTGAGCGGGGACAGAACATTTTCTATATTACCAATGTCGGCGCGTTCAAGCTGACGGAGCGCGGCCTTGAACTGATCCGTGTTATGCCGGGCGTGGACATACGCCACGACATACTGGAGCCTGCCAACAATGCGGTTGTGCTGCCCGAGTCCCAGGAGGTGCCCGAGGCGGATGCCACGGTGATGACCGGCGACGGGTTTTCTCTCGCGCTCGAAGCATAACACGGCCTCATCCACGACACGCAGGGAGAGACGGCAATGATGCAAGAAGGAACATTTACGGCGGCAGACGGCCACACGACGCTTCACGAACGACGCATGATTTGTGACGGGGCGCCACTGGCGAATATTGTGTTGTTGCACGGTTACGGCGATCACTCCGGTCGTTACGAATGGGTAATGCAGACCTTCCGGGATGCGCAGATGAACGTGTTCGCGTATGATCAGCGCGGCCACGGAAAGTCTCCCGGCAAGCGCGCCTATATCCATCGTTTCGAGGATTTTCTGGATGACCTAGATGTCTATCTGGAGCATGTTTCCGAGGCTGTGGCGGATGCGCCGCTGTTCCTCATGGGACACAGCATGGGCGGCATGGTGCTCGCACGTTATGCCGAAACACGACGGCTTGAGCAGCCGCGCGGCCTTGTCTTCAGCAGCCCCTTTTTAGCCTTTAGTGACGACACGCCCGCCTTTTTGCTTGCCCTTGGTCCCTATGTCGCCAAAGTGTTGCCGTGGTTGCCGATTAGCAATGTGGACAATGCCGGGCTCAGCCGCGACCCGGCGGTTATTGAGGCAACAAACAACGACCCGCTTGCATATCACGGGCGCGTGGCCGCCCATACGGGCGCGGAATTTTATCGCATGGTCCATGTAATAGACGCGGACATGGAACGCATTACGCTGCCCATGCTGGTGATGCACGGGACGGCGGACGCTATTGTGGGGCCGTCGGGAAGCGAAAAGCTGCATGCAAAGGCGGGGGCAACAGACAAGACGCTGCGCATGTACGACGGGGGCTATCACGAACTGTACAACGACCTTGAAAAAGAGCAGTTCATGGCTGAAATCATCACCTGGATAAAAGCCCGGTTATAACCCGCATATTTCAGTGCGCCGTGTCGGGTTCTCCGGTCTGCTCGCCAAACACCTGTGCACGAAACCGGTAGAGGGTGCTGGTGGGCTCACGCCATGCGTCGGCGGAGGCCCCCGCTTTCATGCACACTCCCCGCAGATACGCATCGAGGTCCCAGCCTTGTTCGACGGGCACCTGGGGCAACAAGAGCCCGCCGCCGCGCGCGCCCGCATGTTCCAGATACAACCCGTCCCGTCCGATACGAATCTCTGAGACATCCCGCACCCTGACGAAGGGGGAGCCGGGCGTTTCACCGGGCAGCAGCGCCGAAATCTCAATGACGATGTCGTCCAGTTCCGCCGGTTCCACAGGCGAAAACCGGGGGTCGCTGAATCCGGCGTTCACGGCATTTTCGGCAACGGTCTGCGCCATGGACACCTTGCTTTTTGTATAGCCGATGCAACCGCGCAAATGGCCATGCTTGCGCAGGGTCACAAATGCGCCGCAGGCTTGTTTCAACGACGGCGTCAGCGGATAGTCGTTCACATCAACCCGTTCCTTTTCCCGTGCGTATCGTTCCAGACTATCCCGCGCAATCTGCAGCAAAAGAGATTGCTCTTCTTCAGATAACAGCGTTTCGTTCTCGTCTCCCATAGCACGTATTACTCCGCTTCCTGTGGTGATTCAGGTGTGGCTGTTTCGGCGTCGGGCGTCTGATCGCGTGGCACGGCTTCCGGGGGCAGGGCTTCTTCGGGCGGTGTGACAACCCGTTCGGGACGACGCAGCACCAGCGGCCGCACCTTCTCCGGCTGCGCCGACAAGGCCTGTTGCGCCGTGTCGTGAAAAGTGAAGGCCGCATAGCTGACCGAACGATTCGTGTCGTTGGTGATGGCCGAAGAGGTTTCATAGGCCAGGATGCGCGCCCGTGCCGTCGGCGGCAGCAGTCGCAACAAAATCTGTATGCAATACCGGCCGTCAATGGGGTTGCGCGTTTCGCTGAGGTAATTTCTGAAGCCGCGCAAGTCGCGTGCAAGAATCTGTTCAAAGGCCTGCCGGTCAAGGCGTGACACATTTTCGATAATGTTTTCCGCAAACGGCACATGACCAAAGTCAGCGCCGTATCGCGTAAAGTTACTGCTTACCACCAGCAGTGTGCGTTCATTTATGATGGGCTTGATGCCTTCGGCAATGGCGGCAATGGTGCTTTCACGCACGTGGCCCTGCGGGTCGCGCAAGTCTCCCACAAGAATGGGCACCAGCTGAAACTCCTGCAACCGCTCCTGCAAGAAAGGCAACAGCGATTCTATGGCGAACTCGTATTCATGAATCCGTTCCTGTGAGCGTCCGCCGTCATACCGGAGTTGATGTGCGTTAAACAGCGGCGAATACAAAATATATCGAATGGCCGCCGCGTCCAATCCCACGGGACCGAGGGGCGTCAAAAAAACGTCCACCGCCGGTATGGAACAGTTTTCGAACATGGGCCCGTGTCCCGGCGCAATAATGATCACCCGTTCATATTGGCCCGGCTGCAACGACTTAAACGCATGTGCGGAGACTGCGCCTGCAAGATGATAGGGCGCCGGCGATGCAATTACGGCGGTCAACCGGGTTGACACTTCGGGCACGTCCGCGCCATTGAATAATTCTTGGACGGTGGACAACAAGACCTCGGGTTCGGCGGGGTAATTGATGCCCGCCACCGCAGGCCAACGCACCAGCGCCGGTTGTGGCTGTGCCGCTACGACCAATGGCAACGTCATGCACACCGCCAACGCAAGCCAACAGACTGTTTGCCTTGTTTTCATGTTCATATCCGTGATTCCGACTCCACAGGCTTCGTACTCGCATCCACATCATGGTAGCACATCCGCCCGTTCACAGTATAGTGCAGACATCACGCGATTTGTATATGCGCCCAAAAAAGAAGCAGGACGCCAACAATGATATTAGCCCGGATATCTCACCGGTTTTCTGTTGTGCCGGTGAATTGCAGCGAATACTTACATGCGGCGATACACTTCCAAGCCCATTACATTGTAATTGAACTGTTTCCATTCAGTGACCTCCCAGCCAACTAGAAGCTGATCAAAGGGATTTATGCCAACAAGGGCATACACTCCGAGTGGATTGGAGTCACTGCTGGACACTTCTTCGTCCGTGTGTTCGTACCTTCGGCGACCGTACGCGTCATCCCTATATCCAAGATTATGGCTTCTGATCGTGTATGTGTCAACATCAACAAACAGCTCGGTATCCAGACCCGGGACGGAAAACAGCAAACTTGAGTCGCCGGCGTATGGGCCCAGCTGGTAGGTTCCGCTCACCATCAGGCTGAGTCTCCAACCCCAGCCTACCGCCGCTCCACCATCACCAATATAGTAACACCTATCATCAACCCACTCTCCATCTTCGTCAAAAATATCGTAGCATTCTTCATACCCCACTTGCGGCTGTCGGTCAGGCCGCCATACCTCTTCAAAATAGGTAACCGTCCCGTCATCAGAAAAGATTATCCTCTTGCGCCTGCGCCCCTGATCCGCAAAATTCTGCGCAACAGTTTCGTTCGCATACCCCCAATCCTCACCAATGTTGTCAATGGTGGATTGAGATAACACTGCGGCTGCTTCCACCCACTCCCAGCGGCCAACGATTTGCGCTTCAATATTTGTCCCGATGATCGGACATCCACTGAGCGCAACGCCCATTGCGACTGCCAAACCCATACACATAGACTTTTTCATTCGTTTTCCTCCGATCAAGTTGATACTGATTCCGAAAACAGCATCTAATCTATCCCAAAACAGTATAGCAAGCCGAAAACAAATGATACTGATTGTTATGCTGCAAAGTGGTTACCGGAAATCTTCGATTGCCGTTTCCAGGGCGTGGATCACGGCTTTCGCTTCGCCATGTTTCAGTCGGCTGGCGATGCGTGTTTTTCCGCCGTCACGCCGGTGTACGGACACGACGTAATACAGGGTTTCGCCCGCCTGCATGGTTTTCTGCATATCAATATGATCTATCAAGTTGAACGGTATTTGATGGGTGAGGCCCATGCCAAAGGGGCCGCCTCTCTTGTATAGGCCCGCGGCGGAAATTTCGACACGGCTTTTTTCTGTCCATAGGTTGACAACGGCGACTGTCATGAGCACCAGCAAGATACCGACAATAACCACAAACGGTGTTGGCGCGCCATGGCGCAGCATGAAGAAGAGGCCCGTTCCACATGCGATGGCGATAACAAGCGTGGAAACAGCGAGCCCGGGTTGTCGCAGCATGGGAAACACCAAGGCAATGCCGCCGCTGTGCAAAGGCTCAAGACGCACGCCTGCTTCCCGCAATTTTTGGCCTGTTTCCGCGCTGTCGGCCGGCATATAGTATGTGACGGCATGACCGTCTTCATCCGCCACGGTAGTGGCGGACATGCGGTTGAGTACGGCGGTGGTCATATCGGGATCGCTCTGCGGTGTTTGGAATACCGGCGGCTCATAGCGTGCGGCAAAGTTCACGCCGGGCAATGCCGCCTGCGCATGCAACCGCCAGACAATGGAATCGGCGGGGTCTTCTTCGTCTGTGCCGGGTTGGTCGTATGGAATGTGCATATCAACCGGAATGATGGTGGGGTGGCCTTTGTGAATCAAAGCGTCCTGCGGCACACGTGTTTCGGTCTGCCACAGGATGGACTCACTGGGGCGCTGGTTTTTGCTGCCCCTGGTGACGCGCCTGCGCACGCATTGCAGGCGGAGTTCCACGCCTTGATCCGCCATGACGGAGGTTGGGATATGGATGTTCCCGTGCAGCCTGCCGCCCAGCATCCCCGGCACCGCGGCCATCTGAAAGACCGGATCGCCGAAGCGGCGCCATTGCAGCAGATAGTAACCGGCGAATCCAATCATGACAAGGCCCACAACGGGAAAAGCCAGCGCCACGAGAATGGCTGCATTCCCGTCGTCCATTTCTGCGATCGCCACCGCCAGTAAGGGCACTGAAAGGGCATTCCATACAAAGGCCAATGCCAGGAACGTCAACATTTTCATTTTGCTCTGGGAATGAAGGACGCCCTCATGCCAGTCCTTCTTCCAATGCCACGGTTCGTCGGGGTGCTGTTGTCGAAGCGCTTGTATTTCATTGTAAGCGCGTTTGCTTTTTACGGCGGCGACAATCAGACCGAAAACCACCAGGCCAAATACAAGCCCAAAAAGGAGTGCGGGGCCCGCTCCCGCGGAAAACGTTTCCAGTGTCATGACAGGATACCTCCCTCTAGCCCGGATATTTCACAAGATTTCTGTTGCGCCTGCGAATCTTACACCATATCAGGCACTTTGCTTGCCCGCCGACTTCGACGTGTGATAACACGCTGTCAGCCGGCGGCCTGCGCAAAGCACCTGCT
>SKQZ01000291.1 GCA_007118765.1 Candidatus Hydrogenedentota bacterium | reverse complement strand
GTCCCGGTTCGGAAAAGATATCGTGAATGGCGCTGTTCATGATGCGCGCTTTTACCTGGGCGGGCGTCTGTGCGGAATCGTCTTCCAGCAACAGCGCCGCGAGACCTGCCACGTGTGCGCCGGCAATCTCGGTACCGCTGGTGATTTGTGTGCCATATCCGGAACCCGAATGGGCAACAACAAGGTTTCTTCCCGGT
The DNA here is from genome assembly GCA_007118765.1 of Candidatus Hydrogenedentota bacterium. Taxonomy (GTDB): domain Bacteria; phylum Hydrogenedentota; class Hydrogenedentia; order Hydrogenedentales; family CAITNO01; genus SLFT01. The sequence goes on along the minus strand of SKQZ01000291.1, from coordinate 5,539 downwards.
GCGGTTACATCCGGCTTCAACATGATGCCTTCTGCAGACCAGCCCGGGCCGCGGCTGGAAAAGGGAACAATTGTGTCTGCAGACACCTCCTCCCGGATAATCTCTCCTTCTACAATGTGTACCGTACATGTAATGGTTGTGGGGTTGGCGAGATAATCCTTGATTGTTTGTCCGTCCGCTTTGGAAATCATGACCGCCGGAATAGTCACATCTTCAATGCCACGCATGACAAAAGGCGGGTCATCCGTGTTTTGCACCATCACCACGGCCACCGCGCCCGCCTCTGCAGCATAATTGATTTTATTCTCGAACGTGCAGTCGCCGCGGTCAATGAGGGCAATGTTGCCGTCCAACGCCCCTGGATTCTGGATAGGTACACAGGCTGTCGGCGGGTCAGCATAAACGATGTCCCCGTTGACCACCGTGCCCACCGGCAAGTTGCCCGCCACGCATTGCATGGGAAAGTCACTCCAATCTTCATCACCGGGATCAGGAGGCACAAAAGTTACAGCAAATACCATATAATTATGGGCATCCCGGCCCACCGACGCGGCGACCGAGACCGCGCCGGCCGCATTGCCCCATCCCTCAACATTTCCATAGGTGTCTCCCCGGTTTCCTGCCGGTCCAACAACCACCATGCCTGCCGCAATTGCATTGTCAACCGCCGCGATTTCAATGCCGGCGGTGTGCACAATCGAAGTGTATGTAAAGGGGATATACAGAACATCCAGTCGATCCGATAGATCGCCGTCGCCATCCGGGTCCATGGCCCACTCAATACCTGCAATCACCAAAGGGGTTGGTGCGTTGACAGCATCGTCATACACCACTTTAATGGCGTACAGGTCGGCTTCGGGCGCCACGCCCGGTTGCAACAGGAAGTCGTGATAATCCGCCAAGTCGTAAGGCCCCGGGAAAACGTCCCCCGCAGCGGTCAGTCCAATCCCGGCGATCGTCCCGGCAAGGGCGGTGCCGCTACCGTGATAATCGAAGGGGTTGTCGTTTGGCGTGGGCGTGGGTCCTTCCGGCCCGGCGAGGTCTATCCCGCCGACCACTTTGGTGTTGGGAAACAAGGCGGGATTCGCTTCCGTTGGATCAATGGCGTCATAATCCGCGGGGTCGCCCGAGCCTCCAAGGTGCAGATGCACGTAGTCAATGCCTGTGCCAATAAGACCAATCCGAACACCCGTCCCCGTCAATCCATAAGCGCCGGGATCCCATGTTTCGGGCGCGTTAATAAAATCGACGTCTTTATCGTCGCTGTCGTCAAAGGTCATCTCGGCCAGCGGCCACACGGATTTCACCTCCGGCATGGCACGCAATTCCGCTGTCTCTTCGGCCGTGGCGAGCAATGCCATGCCATTGAGCACCCGTTGCGTTTGAAAAAGAAGACGCGGCTCGGCGGATTTGTCTATGGCTGCCGACAGAAAGTGTTCCTGTTCCTGTTTTAGCTGTGCCAAGTGCGCCCTTGATGCGTCAACACGGGCCGTATCGTTATCTTTCCATTCAGGGGCCGCCCAGACGGTTGCCACCGGCGCCGACCACAATTCCACAAAAACCGGTTTCAGACCGTCGTCGCCCATGGCGCCAACGGCGGTGAAGCAACATAGTATGCCCGCCAGCGCGGTGAATAGTTTGGTGGTTCCCATACGGACAGAATAGTGAGCAAGGCCTCTCATGGTGCTGTTTCCTTTACGCCAATTGCGTGCCACCGCGTAACGTGTACGGGCAAACCACAATTGGTTACACCGCACGCCCCGTACCCTGTTGCCACGCAAACCTTCTTAATTGTACCCTACGCAACCTTTAATAGACAATTGTTATTTCTGGTTTTCAAGGGACACCCGTCCGGCGTTGTGAATCTTGCGTCGCACCCGAAACTAGTGCTAGCTTATTGGCCGTGGGGCATCAATTTACGAACAGGAAGGAATATCATGAGTGCAATCACATGGCAGACGGCAAAAGAATATGAAGAGATTTTGTATGAAAAGGCGGAGGGCATTGCCAAGATTACCATTAACAGGCCGCATCGCCGCAATGCGTTTACGCCGCTGACAAACGACGAGATCAGCGATGCCCTGCGGGATGCACGTTTTGACGCCGAAACAGGGGTTGTCATATTGACCGGCGCCGGTGACAAAGCGTTTTGCAGCGGCGGCGACCAAAAGGTGCGCGGCGAATCGGGGTATGTGGACGACAGGACGAAGCAGCAGCGGTTGAACGTGCTTGACCTGCACCGGCAGATTCGCTCTTGTCCGAAGCCGGTTATTGCGATGGTGGCGGGTTATGCCATTGGCGGCGGCAATATCCTGGCCATGATTTGCGACCTCACCATAGCCGCCGACAACGCCATCTTTGGTCAGACCGGGCCGAAAGTGGGCTCTTTTGACGCCGGCTACGGGTCGGTCCATCTGGCGCGTATGGTGGGCCAGAAAAAGGCGCGCGAAATCTGGTTCTTATGCCGACAGTACAATGCGGAAGAAGCCCTGCAAATGGGTTTGGTGAACACTGTGACGCCGTTGGAAAATCTTGAGGCGGAAACGGTGCAATGGTGCCGTGAAATCCTGGCGAATTCGCCCACGGCCATCCGGTTTATCAAGGCCGCCATGAACGCCGATGAAGACGGTCAGGCCGGGTTGATGGAGTTGGCGGGCAATGCCACCGGTCTGTTTTATACCACTGAAGAAGGGCAGGAGGGGCGCAACGCGTTTCTGGAGAAACGGAAACCCGATTTCAGCAAGTTTCCACGGAACCCGTAACAGAGGTCCGGATGAAACGGCGCGGCGCGCACATGGCTACAACAGCCACCCAATGGAAAAAAGGACGCTGAACCCCAGCAGTATCTTGCCGGTGGCCGCCAGACATGCGTTCAGTATTGCGCCGTCTTGGATGTTAAACACCACGCGCATACACGGGACTGTCGGTACGATCATCAGGCCCGCGGCCACCGCCATCCAGTGTCCGCCCGCCGCGAGACATGCGCACATCGGCACGACCAGCAGCGCGGTCGTCATGGCCACAACGTATTCCCACTGCGCGAAAGCGCGGCCAAACCGCACCGCCGGCGTCTTCTTGCCCGCCCGCCGGTCTTCTTCCATGTCGCGCAGGTTGTTAACGGTCAGGATGGCCATTGAAATCAGGCCCGGCGCAAGTCCCGCCAATACCGGCGCCAACGGCAGGGCGCGGGCTTGCACGTAATAGGTTCCCGCCACGGCCACCGGGCCGAAAAAGACCAGCACAAAGATGTCGGCCACGCCGATATACCCCAAGGGCAATGGGCCGCCCGTATACAACACGGCGAGCAGCATGGACAATAGACCAATGAGCAGCAGGGGCCATCCGCCGCGGTAGACCAGATAAGCGCCGGGCAACAGCGCAAGGCCAAGCACAATGCCGGTTGCCAATCGCATTTGCGCGGGGGTAACCAGCCCCGCCTGGGTGGCGCGTTGGGGGCCGATTCTTGCGCCGGTGTCTGCACCCTTCACAAAATCGTAGTAGTCATTGGCGTAGTTGGCGGCTATCTGTATGAGCAGCGCCCCAAGCAACGCGGCCAGTGCCGCGCCCCCGTGAAAGGCGTTGTCGGCAACGGCAAGGGCGGCGCCCATGATAACCGGCGAGGCCGCGGCAGGCAGTGTGCGTGGACGTGCGGCATCAAACCAGACACGCCATACTCCAGTAGCCATGATGGAATTGTTTCCTTTTTAATAATGCCCGGACACATCGTTTGCACGGAATGACAAGCGTTGTCAGATGAAGATGTCATCCCACGCCCGCCCCGTACACTCAACGCCCCGGCCTAACCCGCATATTTCACAAGAGTTCTGTTCCGCCTGCGAATCTTACACCATATCGGGCACTTTGCTTGCCCACCGACTTCGACGTGTAATAACACGCTGTCAGCCGGCGGCCTGCTCAAAGCACCTGCTCTGGCGCAATCTTCACAGGCTCACGACGAAACCTGGTGAAACATCCGGGCTAAATAAAGATGTTAACCCGCATATTGTGCCATATTTGTTACATCCCGTCCCATTGCGTCGGTCACAGGATGAAATGAGGCGGCGCTATGGCTCATAATGGGTTTACAGCAAAACGCATTTGGAGGTAGCCATGAAGATTATGCACTTGGTGCCGGGCAGTGGCGGCACATTCTATTGTCAAAACTGTTTGCGGGACCATCTTCTGATTCGCGCCCTGCGCAACGAGGGCCACGACGTGACCCTCACCCCGTTGTACCTGCCCATGTATGGCGGCGAACAGGCCGCGGAAACGAACGCACCGCTGTTTTTCGGCGGCATCAGCGTCTATGTGCGCGAGAAAGTGCCCTGGCTGCGCACCATGCCGGCGTGGCTGGAACGTCTTTTGAACGCGCCCTTTCTTCTGCGCCAGGCGGCCAAGCGCGAAGGCTCGACCAATGCGGCGGAGCTCGGCGCGATGACGCTGTCCATGCTGGCGGGGCCGCAAGGGAACCAAAAGCAGGAGTTTGATCGGTTCGTCAGCTGGTTGCGTACGCAGGAGAAGCCGGACGTTGTTCATATTTCGAATGCCTTGCTGTTGGGGTTTGTGCCTGCCTTGCGGGAAGCGTTGGACGCGGTGTTTGTGTGCAGTTTGCAGGACGAAGAACCGTGGGTTGCCGGCATGGGCGCACCTTGGACAGACCGCTGCTGGGAAGCAATGGCACAACAGGCAAAGTCGGTCACAGCATTTGTGGCCACGAGCCATTGGTACGCCAAACGCATGACTGATCGGATGCAGTTGGCGTCCGACCGTGTGCATGTGATCTATCCCGGCATAAACGTACCGGCGCAACCGCCCGAATTTTCGCCCGCTGATCCGCCTACCATCGGTTTCCTGTCGCGCTTGAATCCCGCCCAAGGCTTTGACGAGTTGGTGACGGCCTTTCTGCAGTTGAGAGAGGCGCCCGACTTGCAGCATTTGCGTCTGCGCGCCACCGGGGGCGCCACCCCTGCCGACAACGCATTCATGGACGGCATTGAAGAAAGACTGCGCGAGGCGGGCGCCGCTGATGCCGCTGATATTGACCGCAGTTTTGACGCTGCGCCGGATGCCGCGTTCTTTTCCGGATTGACCGTCATGTCCGCACCCGCACGAACTGGAGAGGCGTTCGGGCTTCATATTCTTGAGGCAATGGCGCGGGGAGTGCCGGTGGTGCAACCCAACACAACCGCCTACCCGGAGATTATCGAACCTTCAGAGTGCGGGTTGTTATACGAACCGGATGATCCAGACGGGTTGCGCGAGGGGCTGCGCACCTTGTTGACAAACCCCGAGCAGGCACAACGTCACGGCCGACAGGGATACGAATATGCGCGCGAGCATTTCACGGTGACGCGCATGGCGCGTGAAATGTTGGCGATGTACGAATCGGCCATGTAACGGGCCCCGTAACCAATGCGCCGGGCGGCGCGTTTTAAGAATAGCGGCCCGGGCAGCCGCTTCCGTTGTAAACAACAATTCACAGTCCCAGCGGGAAGAAGACATGCCATGAAACAAACAGTGAAACGAACAGCCTTCGGTT
>SKQZ01000368.1 GCA_007118765.1 Candidatus Hydrogenedentota bacterium | reverse complement strand
CGCCCGTTCAGGAACTCGAAGTACAGGAGCAAGAGCGCGATTCAGATGATGACGAGGATATGTGGGACGAGTTCCCTTCCTATGGAGACATGGACGCTGAAGAGGACTCATCGGAAAAACCGAAAGACGCCGCTCCCGGTTCTTCGAATACAGATGACATCGAAGCGGTTGACGGCGGTTCTCCCGGCAGCCAAGGCAAACCGCTGTGGCTGATTTTGTTGATTGCGGCAGTTTCGGCAGGGGCCACCGCCGCACTGATTCATTATGTCTTCTTGTACCGTTTTTAGACACTGGAAGTAATTGATGCCGTACAGTGTTTACTTGTAGGAACGTGGTAACTGAGCTAGAACTGTTAAGGTAACGGTGAATGGCTGATACCAAAGACAAAAACCTGAGCAAGTATCTCTCGGAGATATCCAAAGTCCCGTTGCTTTCCGCGACAGAGGAAATCAGGTTGGCCAAACAGGCACAAAAAAGTGGCGCTGCCGCAAACGAAGCACGGCGCAAACTGATTGTGTCCAACTTGCGGCTGGTTGTCAGCATTGCCAAAAAATACCTTTACTACGGGCTCCCCCTTTCGGATTTAATTGAGGAAGGGAATCTGGGGCTTATGAAAGCGGTGGACCGCTTTGATCCCACCCGGGGCTGTAAGTTTTCCACTTACGCGACATGGTGGATTCGCCAAGCGGTAACGCGCTCGCTTTCCAACCAGGGGCGCACGGTGCGGATCCCCGTTTACGTCACGGATAACCTCGCAAAATACAAGCGTGTGTGTGAGGAACTATATATCCGCACGGGTCGGCAGGCCACTGTCGAAGAAGTCGCCAGCGCCATGGACATCAAGATCACGGATGTTCAAAAACTGCAATTGTTTGCAGAGACCATTTCACCCCAGGATACGATGCAGTCCACGGAAGACGACGCCTATGGCGACAACAAGAAACTACAGGAAGTGACGTCGCGCGACCGTGCCATCACCCAGTTTGAACGCGACCAGGAGATGGAGGCGCTTATGTGTGTGCTCAACGAGCGCGAGGCCATGATTATGCGCTACCGGTATGGGCTGGACGACGGCAAGCCTCACACGCTGGAAGAGGCCGGCGAGGCCTTTGACCTTACCCGGGAGCGGATTCGGCAAATTGAACGGGAGGCCATGAAGCGCTTACGGCGGTACGTCAGCAAACATGCCGAAGATTTTACAAAATCGTAAGTATGGAGTAGTCGCTAATGACAAACAACCCGGCCGTACTGGATTGCATGCATTTGCCGGTGTTTTCCACTGGTCGCGTATGAAGAACACCTCCAAGCATAGGCGTGGCCTTCTTATCGCTCTGTTACTGTGTCTGTGTCTGTTTCTCTTTTCCGGCGCTGTTCACGCCCAACGATCGCGCCGGGAGGCTATCAGCGTAAACACCGATGTATACGAAGTATCCGTTCGTCGGGACGGCGCTGTTCATGTGCATAGCGCGGACGGCACGCCGATCTTTGCGGGAGTGCAGGCCCGCGTATTGTATGGAGATGCTGAACAGTTTCGACGGCTGCGCGCCTATGGCCGGGAAACGATGCGCTTTCAGGTAAACGACGCCCTTGGGCAAGGCCAGGGATTGGCGGTTCAGGGACGTGCGTGCGATTGGCGCATCAACACCTACCCCGGCAAACCGTATTTCAGTGTGCGGCTTGTTTACCGTAACACCCGGAACACACCCGTAACCGTGGCTGCACTGGCGCCGTGGTTCATCAGTCCCGCTACCAACGGCGCTGCGCATGTCGGCCAGGAAGCGGCCCAAGCCACTGTTTTGCGTGACACGGGCGACGGGCTGCGCGCACATGACCACACGGGCGAAAGCGACACACTGCTCGCCATCGAAAACCCTGCGGCGCGGCGCCTCTTGTTCGCAGGCGCTTTAACGCATCAATACGCAACGTCGCTGTTTCAGTTGGCGCGTTCGGGCGATGCGAACGCGTTCACATCTTTTCAAGCAATATCCCGGTTCGACCCGCCGGTGGTGGTTCCGCCCGGGGAAACCCTGGAATCGGAGTCCCTCTACATATCGGTTGCAGATAGCGATGTGATTCACGCTTTTGAGGGTTATGGCGAGGCATTGGCGGCCACCCACGGCCTGCCGCGAAGCCCAAGACGCATCATGTCCGGATTGGACAGCGGCAGCCATGCCATGGTTCAGCCGCCTTCGTCGCAACAACTGATTGAACTTGTGACATGGCAAGAACGCGCGCTGGGAAAATGGCGCTGGCGCCATTTCACTGTGGGCGAAGGCTGGGAACTTCGTCCCGGCGACTGGCAACCCGCACCGGAGCGGTTTCCGGAGGGCTTCGCGCCGCTTGTATCGGCCGCACGGGAGGCACAAATTACGCTGGGTCTCCGGTTTCGTCCTTTTTTGGTTGACCCCCAATCGGAACTGGCACAAAACAACCCGGAATGGCTGTTGGATTACGAGGACGAAGACGGCTTGTACGTTCTGGACGTGTCACGCCCGGACGTTCGTCAGTGGTTGACCGGTCTTGCCAACACGCTGACCCGCTCATACGGCTTTCAGACGTTATTCCTTGCGGAAGCAGATTGTTTGCTCCGTTGTGCGCTTCCGGACAACGAGGGGCTTACCCGCGTGGCTTTCCTTCGGCTCGGTTTGCAGGCTATACGGGCCGGATTGGATGACCGCCACACACTGGCCGTGTCGCCATGGCATCCGGCAGCGATCCCGTATGCGGACATGGCGGGGATGCATGGAACGGAACACGTTGACTGGCGGCATGTCTTGGAAAGGGAAGCGCTCATATCGGGACGGCATTATTTGAACGCGGCCGGCATAACACTGGATTCGGGACTGCTCTTCTTTGGCGATGGTGAAAAGGATGAAACGGAAAATGATGCGCCCCTTTTCACGCTAAACCCTTCGCAACAAATCGCAAGCGCTGTTGCCGCGACCCTTCATGGCGCACCGCTTCGATTGGGAAGTGCTCCCGACGCGCTTTCCGACGCGGACAAAGCGTTGTTGGGACGTCTCTCGCCCCCATTGCACCGAAGCGCCTACGTGCTTCCCGATGAGCGGAACACCACCACTTCCATCCGCCACCTGCCCCTCGTGTCGGATGCGGGCGAATGGCATATTGTCGCCTTTTTTAACTGGTCGCGAATGGCCGAGACTACCGCACGATTTAATCTGGGCGCATTGGGGCTGGCACAGGACACACCCTATACGTTGTATGAGTTTCTTCCCGGAGCATATCATGGCCTTATTCGCGGCGGAACATCCCTTGCCCTGCCGCCTGCCTCCGTGCGACTTTTCGGACTGCGACCATACGAAGGCATTCCCATGCTGATTGCATCTGATCGACACATATCCCAAGGCGCTTATGAACACCGGCAGATCACGTGGGACGCCGCTGAAAAACGGTTGACCGGCGTATTCCAAGCCGACCCCGTGTCATACCGACTGCGATTTCTTGTTCCGGAACCCTGGGAACTGGTTGCCGTCCAGGTGTCCGCTGACAATGTTGATATCCATCGAGACAAGAAGTACGTTGTTATAGTAGCCTTTACAGTAGAAGACAGACAGGACGTTTCGTGGCAGATCGATTTCGAATAGCAGCGTTGTGAATGCGCATCCTTGGCAGCATTGCATGAGGGCGCCGTACGCCTATTTTACTCTGATGTGCCATATCTGGTATTTTCTTATGTGGCGTTACTTGACCAACAGCATAATTTACAGCATAATGTTATGTGTGCAGATAATGGCTGTGATTCGAAAGCGCGTCAATGTGTGTGACGTGATATTGACGCGTAGCGACGCTTATACATATTTGCGGATGGCGGGTCTGCACGGCGATACCGCACAAATGGCGCCGGGCAGGGCGTAAAAAAAAGGATATACGGTGTGATTGCATTATCACGTTCAAAACGCGAAGCAGCAATGATTCGGAAGGTTTTCAAAGGGGAACCGGAAGCCTATCGCTATATTGTGGAGCAGTATCAACCAATGGTATATGCGGTTGCGCTTGCACACACCGGTAACATCCACATGGCCGACAAAGTAGTTGTCGCCGCTTTTAAGGAAGGATTCGACAGACTCGTTTCCCTTACTGACCCGAAGCGATTGGGCATGCTGCTGTGTACGCTCGCCCAAGGTGAAGCGGAAAAGTTGGTGACCCGTCGCTCTTCCAACTGGAACAAACCGCGGAAGCGGGACGAAGACCCGCCCATTGACATGAAATGGGTGCAGTCTGAACTTATTGATCCGCTCAACGAAGAGCTGGGCTCTTTTAGCGTTCAGGAACGCAAGGGCATTTTGCTGAATGCTTTTGCGGGGCTGACGGTCAAAAGCATTGCCGTCGCTCTTAAGATAGAACGCAAAGAGGCAGAAGAAGACTTGGCGCGCACACAGGAAAATGTGGAAAAGGCGCTGCTGAAAGAAGTAGTGAATACACTGCATCCTGAAGTTAACAACAAAGAACGTCTCATCGCCATCATGACGGAAGTCGCCGGGCCGTTTGTGGCGCAAAAGGCCGCGGAAGAAACGCGCATTGGCAAGCCCCCGACACGCCGTATGGTGCCCCTTGTTGTTGCCGCTGCCACCGTGCTTGTCGTGGTCATCGGCGGATACTTCGGTTATCGGGCTTTTGTAGGTATTCAGTCAGCGGACGATACCACGCCGCCTACAGAAGTTACACAAGCAGAGGACGAAGAACAGGACACCCCAAGTACTGAGGCCGAACCGGAAGCACCACCCGAAGACGACGACAGCCCCCCGGTCGTCCCCACTATCTATAGCATTGAAGGCCGTGTGGTTGATCGACGGTTCCCGCAGGATGGCGTTGCCGGTCTGACCGTGTCTGCCGCCGGCCAGCAAACGGAAACGGACTTTTTCGGCGCCTTCGAACTGCGACAAATGCCGCGCGGACAACACCTGGTCACGGTAAGTCACGATGGCACGGTGCTGGTGGAAAACCGGCGCATGAATACGGAAGGACGCAATTCTCCCATAGAAATTCACGTCAATGAGAATGTGCCTGCACGCTTTCTCTTTCAAGGCCGCGTTTTTGACCATAATACCGGTGAGCCTATTACGACATTTGAGGTGGCAACATGCAAGGAAAACGTTGACATGCTGCAACCGTATTTGTTTGACCTGTTTGAGGCGCAGCACCATCCGGAAGGCATCTTGTACGACCGATTTGTCACGCTTGGCGAATATACCATGTATGTGCGTGCCCATGGATATGCCCCTTATCCACTGGAGTTCACTATTGACGAGAATTGGGACCTGCACCGCGTGTATGAGTTTCCCTTATACCGCGCGGCAGCCCTTGAAGCAACCGTCTACGGGCCAACCGAGTTGAGTATTGCGGGAGCGTCGGTAATGCCGCGACAGGGCACGGCACGGGGCACCGCGGCGGGCAGAATGCAATACACGGAGACAGACTCCATGGGACGGTTTGCCATTTACTCCCTTCCGGTCGGTGTTCAGTCTTTCATATTGTTTCACAGAGAACATGGCACAGGCCGCACCATCGTTCAACTTGAACCGGGAAGAACGACACAAATACGAATACAACTTCCACGGCGCGGCGCTTTAACAGGGGATATTACACTGAATGGAAGGCCAACGGAGTTTTCAAGTTTAAGACGACGTGCCGGTGGCTCCGTTGTTGACCAAACGCGAAATTTAACGTACAACGCACCCGGGCAGTATGAGATCGTGCTGGCGCCGGAACCCGCCACCATAATCGGAACGGTTACCCCGCAAAACAATGAACGTTGGTATGAACGCCGTATGGAGTTGGCCACGTCAGTGGCCATGGATGAGCCCACATGGTTGG
>SKQZ01000004.1 GCA_007118765.1 Candidatus Hydrogenedentota bacterium | reverse complement strand
GCTGATCGTGACCACGGGCACGCGGGACAGCGCAGGAGCGCCGGAACGGGTGTTGCCTGTGAGCGTGACCTTTGTGGCGGACGCAACGCCCGAGCCCATGATCTTGGGGCGGGATCGGATTTCGCCTCATTGGGAGATGGGCCGGACAGGCGCTTCCTTGTGGTTTCTTCCCATCGGTGACGCGGCAACCCCGCAAAACGCAACCATTACGGTGGAGTTTGATGAAAGCGATAATGCGGGCGGTATCATCGGCTGGTCTGTTTTCTCCAATATCGATCAGGATAATCCACGTGGCACCGTGCCCAAAAGCAGGACCGCCGGAGGCGAAACGGCCGTTCACAGCACGGGGAACATTTCCAGTGTGCCCCAGGAGTGGGTCGTGGTCAGCGCCGATACGGGTCGCGATGCCTTGACGGTTGATTCCGTGCATACGGGACAACAGTTGATTTACGACACCACCGCGCCCCCGGAAAACATTTTGCATGCCAGCAGCTATCGTGTTGCCACCGGCACGCCCACGGAAACGGTGAACATGCAGATTACCGCCAGTGACGAATCGCCCTGGGCCATGGTGGGCGTGGCATTTAAGGGCGTCGAAGCGGTGGACGGACTCGGCGGCGGCGAAAGCGAAAGCAATTTTGAACTCACATACACCGGATTGAATCCGCTGCGGGCGGCGCTGGACTACCGACGCGAAATAACCGTAACGCCACAAAATCACATCGGCACGGTCACATACCAGTGGTACCGTTTGGATGCAAACGACGAACTGGAACTGCTGGAGGGCGAAGTATTTGACACGCTCGTTTTCGATCCCGTTGTACAGGAAGATGAAGGCCGGTACATGTGTGAGGGAATTGACGACCACGATCTCAGCGTTGCGCAATCCGTCGTGATAACGATGAATGTTGTCGAAGGAATGCCGGTGGCAAGTACAACGGCACTGGCGTTGCTGGCGGCAGGTATCAGTGCCGCGGGACTGCTGGCATTGCGTCGGCGTCGCGACTAATCCACCACACATAGTTCGCTCCCGCCGTGTCGGGGGGCTGCATTGGCACATCTTGCGCCCTGCCGGCCCCGTTGCGTGGCTGTTGCCTTTGGCGCATGGACACCACGGAGGACCAGCGCATTGAGGCTGGCCATGCGGCGGGTCACATGGCGACAACAGTGCTCATGCCCCGTTGAAGCAGGCGCAAAATTCAAGTATGATATGGGGGACTCATTTCTGGCGAATGGCAGGCGATCAACACCATCAGGAGCTCGTGTCTATGAGTGATAATTTAACCATCCACGAAATCATTGCGCTGTTGTGTGATGGCGCGCATTTGACCCGCGAACAGGCAGCCCGGGCCATGCACCTGCTCATGTCTGGAGAACTCAGCGCCGCACAAACGGCGGCGCTTCTTATCGGATTGCGCATGAAAGGTGAAACGGCCGAGGAAATAACGGGGTTTGCCCAGATTATGCGTGAATTTGCCGCGCGCGTTCCTGTCATGCGCACGCCGCTGGTGGACACCTGCGGCACGGGCGGCGACGGCGCCGGTACGTTTAACATTTCAACCACCACGGCTTTTGTGGTGGCCGGGGCAGGCGCCGCCGTGGCCAAGCACGGCAACCGGGCGGCATCCAGCAAGTGCGGCAGCGCGGATGTGCTGGAAGCGCTGGGCGTAAACATCAATCTGGAGCCTGAACAAACCGGCAAATGCGTGGATGAAACCGGCATCGGATTCCTTTTTGCGCGCAATCTGCACAGCGCCATGAAACATGTCGCTCCGGTGCGCATGGAATTGCGGGTGCGCACGGTGTTTAACATTCTGGGCCCCTTGACCAATCCAGCGGGTGCAGACCGGCAGGTGGTGGGCGTGTTTAACCGCCAACTGGCGCCCACCATGGCCGAGGCGTTACAGGAACTTGGCGCCAAGCATGCCTTCGTGGTGGCGGGCATGGACGGGCTGGACGAATTGACCCTGGCCGGGCCCTCGGTGGTATGCGAAGCGCGCGGCGGCGTCGTGCGGGAATACGAAGTGACCCCGGAGGCCTTGGGATTGCCCCTTGCCGCCACAGGGGTGTTGCTGGGAGGCGATGCCGACAAAAACGCCGCCATGCTGCGCGCCGTGCTCCAGGGGGAGCGGGGCCCGTGCCGCGACGTGGTGACGTTAAATGCCGCGCCCGCAATGGTGGCGTGCGGGCTCGCCGGGGATTTGAAGGAAGGGGTGGAACGGGCAGCGGCAGCCATTGACAGCGGCGACGCATTCCGGAAACTGGAGGCGCTGATTGCCTTCACACAGGGCGTATAGCGCCAAGACACACAACCCATACGAACACATACAGGCAGAACCCATGATCCTCGATGAAATTGTGCAACATAAGCGAGAAGAAGTTGCCGCCCGCAAATCACGCGTACCCCTGCGGTCGCTGGAAGAACGGCTGGAACAAAGCCGCCCTGTGCGCGACTTTCGGGGCGCACTGCGGCAGGAAGGCATCAGTGTGATTGCCGAGATCAAGCGCCGGTCACCCTCGCGGGGAGACATCCTGCCCGATGTGGACGCGATAAAACTTGCGGCCCTGTATGAACAGGCGGGTGCGCGGGCCCTTTCCATTCTGGCAGACGAAAAGTATTTTGGCGGTTCGCTGGAAGATATTTCCAAGGTGGCCAAACACACAAAACTGCCCATCCTCTGCAAAGAATTCATTATTGACCCCTACCAGCTTTATGAAGCGCGGCTTGCCGGAGCGGATGCCGCTTTGTTGATTGTCCGTATCTTGTCTGACGACGAGCTGCGGTCGTTTTTGCACGAAGCAACGCAACTGGGATTGGCGGCGCTGGTCGAAACCCATGATGAAGCAGAGATTGAACGGGCCCTGGCGGCAGGCGCATCCATTATCGGCATCAACAACCGCGACCTGGATACGCTGGAGGTGGACATAAACACCACGCTGCGCCTGAAAAAGCAGGTGCCCGGCGGCAATACGCTGGTCAGTGAAAGCGGCATCAAAACGCGGCGTGAGGTCACCATGCTCGAAGCGGGCGGTGTTGATGCGTTGCTGGTGGGTGAGTCGTTGCTGACCAGCGAGAATATTCATGCTCAGTTGAGGTCATTGCTCCATGATGACGAAAGTTAAAATATGCGGCATTACATGTCTTGAAGACGCCGTGGCCGCGTGCGATGCAGGCGCGGATGCGCTGGGATTTGTGCTTGCCCCGGAAGCCAGAAAGCGCAACCGGTACATTGCCCCGGAAAAAGCGGCAAAAATCATTGCGCAGATGCCCGCATTCGTCTTTTCCGTGGCCGTGGTTGTGAACGAGCCGCTGGAACGGTTGCGGGAATATGCACATATCTTTGACAGGTTGCAACTGCACGGCGACGAGTCGCCGGAAACGTGTCGTCTGCTGGGGCCGGTCGCGTACAAGGCGTTCCAAGTGCGGACGAAAATGACGCTGGACGACCTCGCCGAATATCCCGCCGACCGATGTCTGTTGGACGCATGGACGCCGGACAGCCGCGGCGGCGCCGGACAACTATGCGATTGGGAATTTGCCGCACAGGCGGCGGCGCGACAGAAAATTATCCTCGCCGGGGGACTGACGCCGGAAAACATCGCCGAAGCCGTGCGACGGGTGCGCCCCTATGGCGTGGACGCCTCCAGCAGCCTGGAGTCCGAACCGGGAAAGAAGGACCATGAAAAAATACGCGAATTCATCAACAACGCGCGAAAAGCATCCCTGGCCTGACATACACGGCCGGTACGGACGCTATGGCGGTCAGTATGTGCCCGAGACGCTGATGTACGCCCTTGGCGAATTGGAGACGGCCTATGGCGACGCCGCAAATGACGCGGCCTTTCAGGAACAGCTCGCGGACTATCAGCATCACTATGTGGGTCGGCCTACGCCGCTGTATCACGCGCAACGGATCACCGAACATCTCGGGGGCGCACAGGTGTATTTTAAGCGCGAAGACCTGGCGCATACCGGCGCCCACAAAATAAACAACGCGCTGGGACAATGCCTGCTGGCAAAGCGCATGGGGAAACCCCGCGTGATTGCGGAGACCGGCGCCGGTCAACATGGCGTTGCCACGGCCACGGCGGCGGCGCTGCTCGGCCTCGACTGCGAAGTGTACATGGGCGCCGAGGATATGGACCGGCAGCGGCTGAACGTATTCCGCATGCGTTTGATGGGCGCAAAGGTGGTGGCCGTGGACGCCGGATCGCGCACGCTCAAGGATGCCATCAACGAAGCCTTGCGCGACTGGGCCGCGAATGTGGAGCACACCCATTATGTGCTGGGCACGGTGCACGGCCCGCACCCCTTCCCCATGATTTGCCGCGACTTTCAGGCGGTTATCGGCAGGGAAACCCGTGCGCAACTGACCGAAGCGGTCGGACGTCTGCCGAACATGATGATTGCCTGTGTGGGCGGCGGTTCAAATGCCATCGGCCTGTTCTTTGATTTTCTCGGCGATGACTCAGTGACCATGGTCGGCGTGGAAGCAGGCGGCATCGAAATGGCGCCCGGCATGCACGCCGCGCGATTTGCCGGCGGCTCGTTGGGCATGTTACAGGGTGCGGTGAGCTATGTGCTGCAGGATGAAAACGGGCTCATCGGCAACACGCACAGTGTGTCCGCGGGCCTTGATTATGCCAGCGTAGGCCCCGAACACGCCCATTGCTTTGACACAAAACGCATTGAATATACCAGCGCATCCGACGAAGAAGCTTTGGAAGCGTTTCAACTGTGCAGCCGACTTGAGGGCATTATCCCCGCGCTGGAAAGCGCCCACGCAATTGCCGAGGTGATCAAGCGGGCGCCCGGCATGGCCGCCAACGACATCATTGTGATGAACATGTCCGGGCGCGGCGACAAAGACGTGCAGCATGCGGCGCGCTTTATTGCGCCCGAAGAGGATGTATGATATGAATCGCATAGCGCAACGCTTTGAAACATTGCAGGAAAACAAACAGGCGGCTTTCATCCCCTTTATTACCGGCGGCGACCCTACCCTCCCCGTCAGTGAAGACATCGCCGTGGCCCTCGGCGACGTCGGCGCAGACGTTATTGAGTACGGCGTCCCCTTTACGGACCCCGTGGGCGACGGGCCGGTCATTCAAGAGGCATCGCTGCGGGCGCTACAACACGGCGTCACGCTGCGGAGCATTCTTGGTTCCGTGGAACGCATCCGCAAACGGAGCGACGTGCCGCTGTTGTTGTTCACCTATTACAACCCCATATTCGTCTATGGCGAGGCGGCCTTTGCCCGTGACGCCGCCGCCGCCGGTGTTGACGGCGTGCTCTGCGTGGATTTGCCGCCCGACAACGCACAGGAATACCGGGACGCCATGCGCACCCACGGGGTCAGCACGGTTTTCTTGGCCGCACCCACCAGCACCGACGAACGACTTGCCCGTATCGGCGCCGCCTGCGACACCTTCGTCTATTACATTTCGCGTCTGGGCGTAACCGGGGAACGGGCGGCGCTCACGCGAAACCTGCACGCCGCTGTTGACCGTGTGCGCACCTGCACCGGCAAACCCGTCGCCGTCGGCTTCGGCATCTCCACCCCCGAACAAGCCCGGCAAGTGGCCGCCATCGCGGAAGGTGTCGTGGTGGGTTCCGCTATTGTGCGCGTCATCGCCGAGGCCAACGGAGCGCCTGACACATCACAACGCGCCGCCGCGTTCGCAGCCACACTGGCAAACGCCATTAACCCGGATATTTCACATCAGGTTTCGTCGTGAGCCTGTGAAGATTGCGCCAGAGTAGGTGCTTTGCGCAGGCCGCCGGCTGACAGCGTGTTAGTACACGTCGAAGTCGGCGGGCAAGCAAAGTGCCTGATATGGT
>SKQZ01000325.1 GCA_007118765.1 Candidatus Hydrogenedentota bacterium | reverse complement strand
TGCGCAGGCCGCCGGCTGACAGCGTGTTAGTACACGTCGAAGTCGGCGGGCAAGCAAAGTGCCTGATATGGTGTAAGATTCGCAGGCGCAACAGAAATCTTGTGAAATATGCGGGTTAACCGTCTTCCTCCAACAGGGAGGCCAGAAAGGCGTAACTCTTAACGGCACGTTCAAATTGGTATGTCGCATACTCGTTGAAATACCGGAACAATAGCGCCGGGCGCACCGTGTTTGGCGTCGCGTCGCCCTGGGCCAGGGATTCCAGCGCATGGAGCAGCGCATCCCGGTCAGTACGCGACAAACGGTGTGTTTGCTCGGCGAACAGCGTCTCCGAACTGTCGGGAGCGAATCCGGCGGCGTCCAATGTTGCGTAGACCGCGTGTGCTGCGGCATCGCACGGGTCACACGCAACCGCATCAAGCCGCCTCAAGCCCGTACACAAGGCGTGGAACAACACCGGCGCCGGGTCGTTTTCCTGTGCGGCAAGCCCCGCCGTTTCCAGCAAGAACGCCGCGCAGGCGATACGCACCATGTCGTGTTTGAGCCGGCTGAATGCGTCCAGCATCGTCGCCTCGGTAAGCAGCTGCACTTGTCGGCTGTCGCGCCAGGTATAGGTGATTTCCAGATGGTTATAGGTGTCGAGCAGGGAGGCCATGGCACTGCCCTTGCGGCGCACTCCCTTGACCATGCATGCCAGGCGTCCCCGTTCGGGCGTCAGAAAAGTTACGATGCGGCTTGTCTCGCTGAAGTCCACTTTACGCAACACAATGCCTTCTGTATGCTCATAAGCCAAGGCGACCGCGTGCTCCCTCTGCCGGGTTAATGGTTTGCATCGGTGTTCCCCGTGGCATCCCGCACGAGCTGCAATGCCTGCTCACAATAAATCTCGCCGGTCATTTCGCCCATGCTGGTTTGGGAAATGTACTGATACCGCTCGAAACTGTCGAAATCATGTCTGCACAACATGTACCCGTAGGCGTCGTTGGTCAGTCCCAACAAGAAGGGATACTTTGTCGGCATATTGCGCTTCAGGTAGTACCCGATATTGGGGAGCGCCTCGCCGGGAATGGTAAGCATCAAGGCCGTCCCCAGGGTGACCGCGTTGAGTTGGGTGACCACGCGATCAAGGCGTTCCATTTGCGATGCCATGGGCGACTGCTGGAGCAGCATTTGCATGAGCGGCGAGTCCACAGGCAATGCGATGTCCCGCGCCATGCAGTGCAGGATGGGATCGGCCTGTTCAGGCGCTTTTTCGATGATGCGCAAGGCCTCCCTGCCAAGCAACGTGCCAATGCGCACACATTCGTCCCATGTCTCAAGGTCGCCGTCGGGGGAGCGGTTGTCGGCGGTGATCATGCCGCCCTGTGCGCCATTGATGAAGAGGGCAATACCGCCCGCTTCCGCTTCAATGTGATCGCGCAGGGGGCCGCACAGATCCGGACTTAAAATGCCTTTGTGAGGGCCGAGCGTCTCCGGGTGTATCGCGTAATTGACCAGCGTGGCGATAACCGACTTGTTGTCCGGGGTCAGGGCCTGCAACACCGCGCATCGAGGGTCGTACAAATCCGGGGCATAATAGTTGTAGGCGATTTTGCCTTTTGCCTCGCCCACGGCGATGCGCAGCACGGCGGGTTGCAGATGCGTCACGGCGTCGTTCACGGCCTCGGCGACAAGAACGCATACCCGTTCAATATAGTCCATATCCGCGTGGTGGTTGCCTTCTTCGTCGGGGAAACAATAGGCGTCCGGGGCGCTGTGGGTGTGCGTGGCGGCGATAAGAATGTTTTCCGGTTTAATGCCCGGAATCAACGCGCGGCTTTTGTCGCCCCAGATTCGGGGCCAACCCAGATTGTCTATCACGGCCATGGCCACCCGCTCGCCGTCCTTTTCAAACACCACTGCATTTACCGACAGGTCGCCCCGCTTTTCCTGCACCGGGCAGGGCGTGCCAACGCCGCCGGATACCGGCAACAGCGGGTCCGGCGTAATAATGCGACGCGCCGTCCCGGCTTGGAAGGGCATGGCGAAGCTGCGTGCGGAAAAACAGCAGCACAGCACGAACAGGATGGCGCTTGCAAGCATAATCTCACTCATACGAGCATTGAACTCCAACTGGTTGCGCTTGGTTCATTTCCCTGCCAAAAGCATAGCACAGGGGCGAATGGGATTTCGCCCCTGTGCGGGAGACAGATACAATCGCGCTGCCGTCTATTCAGGCATGGGATCCGGTTTCGGCGACGCCGCCACCAGGTCCAGCGCTTCTTCTATGAAGATTTCGCCGGTCATCTCGCCCAGACTCGTGCGCGTGATGTATTCGTACCGTTTGAAGCTGTCAAAGTCATATTTGGTCATGATATACCCGAACGCGTCGTTGGTCAGTCCCAACAGGAAAATATGGTCGCCGGGCATGTTGCGTTTCAGGTAGTAGCCGAGATTCGGCAACACCTCGCCGGGCATGGTCAGCATCTGCGCCGACCCCACGGTGAGTACATTCATCTGCGTTACAATTTCGTCCAGGGTGTCCATTGTTTCTGCAAGCGGGGAATTGCGAAGCACAAGCCGAATGAGGGGCGATTCAACAGGCAGTGTCAGATCACGGGCGGTGCAATGCAGCGCGGGGTCCCGTTGCAATGGCGCATCCGCTATAATGCGCAGCGTTTCATCCGCCAGCAATTCGCCAATGCGGACACATTCTTCCCATGTACGGGCGTGACGTCCCTCCTCGGTGCGGTTGTCCGCGGTGATCATGCCGCCGAGCGCGCCGGGAATAAAGATGGCGACGCCGCCCACCTGCTCCTCAATACGGTCGTACAGCGGGCCGCACAAGTCCGGGCTTAGAATGCCTTGTCCCGGTCCCAACACCTCCGGATGGATTGCGTAATTGACGAGCGTGGCGATTACGGACTCGTCTTCCGCGTCTACCGCTTGCAATACGCTGTTGCGCGGGTCGTACAAAATGGGCGCATAATAGTTATAGGCGATCTTGCCTTTGGCTTCGCCCACCGCAATCTTCAATGCCGCCGGGCGCAGGTTGTCCACGGCTTCGTTAATGGCATCCGCCATTTCCACGCACACCCATTCAAGGTACTCGAAATCGGCATGTGTGTTCCCTTGCAAATCCGGGAATCCATACGCATCGGGGGCGCTGTGGCCATGTGTCGCGCCAATCAGAATGTTTTCGCCGGGAATGTCCGGAACAAGTGCGCGGGTCTTGTCGCCCCAATACATGGGCCATCCCAAATTGTCAATGCCCACAAGCGCCACACGGGTATCGCCCCGCTCCATGACCAGAACGCGCACAAAGAGGTCGCCTCTCTGTTCCGTTGCCGGGGTCGGCACGCCGATGCCGCCGCTGATGGGCAACAACGGATCCGGCGTGATTACACGGAGCGCCGCCGCTGCCTTGAAGGTCTCCGCAGGGGCTTCCACGGCAACAACGCTGCATAAAGCAAGTGCCAATGCAATACAAAATACGGGTCGGTACATCTTCGTTCTCCTTAAAAGTTGCTCAATCTTTACTTAATGCATACCGCTGCGGTATGATATTAGGCATGGGCATGCTATCACAAGACAGGGGTAGACGTGCCGCCGTGCAAGCGGCTTGCAAACTCGTATTTGACCCGTTTACTGTAAAAAAGGTTTTACCCCGGATATTTCATCAGGTTTCGTCGTGAGCCTGTGAAGATTGCGCCAGAGCAGGTGTTTTGCGCAGGCGCCGGGCAGCACAAACACAACCCGAGATACACGAGTAATGCTTATCGTTTTACATATCGTATGGATGGCGCTGCTGGGACTGGGCGTCGGCTTTTTCAGCGCCGGCCTTGGTCTGGGCGGCGGCGTAATCATGATGCCGGCGTTCATCACGTTCCTGCCCGGCATGGACGTGCACACGGCAAAAGGCACCAGTCTGTTCATCATACTGCTGGTGGCGGCCACCGGGTTTCCCCGAGTGCGTCGGCTGCAACGGCAACGCCCCCATTACAGCGCCGCATTGCTGCTGGCTGCGGGCGCTTTGGCCGGCGGGTACATAGGCGCCGTGGTTACCACCCGCGTGTCGGGAAACACCATTCTGCTTCTTTTTCTTGCCTTCGTGGCGTTTATGATGTGGCAACTGATGGCGGGCGAACCAAAGAGCGTGATGAAGCGGCCCGTACAACACAGGCGGGCGATGCTGCTGCTCATTGGAGTGGCGGCGGGGGCCACCGGCAGCGCCACAGGCACCGGCGGCGGGTCGGTGCTCGCGCCCATGATACTGATAACCGGCCTGTTGCCGCACACCCAAATGGTTTACAGCGCCAATCAGGTGATGATTGCCACGAGCCTTGCCGCGGCGCCCGCACATTTCCTTGCAGACCAAGTCTATTTTGATCACTACACCATCGGGCATGTTTGTCTGGGCATAATCCCCGTCATTTTTATTTTCGCCCAGATAGGCATCTTTTTCGGGGCCTGGGCGAACCGGCACATGCGGGCGGAATGGCGACGGCGCCTGCTGGCGCTGGTACTTGCGCTGGTGGGCCTGCGTATGCTGTTGGAACTGCTCCTGTGACAGGGGCTACAACCGGGGCACGGACAAACCGCCGCCGATTTCGATCACCGCGCCCGTGCTGTAATCGAAGTGTCCTTCAGCAAGAGACAACACCGCCTTGCCCACATCTTCCGGCGTACCCCAGCGCGGGGTTAACAACAGGCCCTCTTCAATCAGTTTGTCGTATTTTGCCGTGACGGCGCTGGTCATGTCTGTGGCGGTAATGCCGGGCTGCAAATCGAACACGTTGATGCCGTAGGGCGCGAGCGCCACGGCAAAGCATTGCGCCGTCATGCTGAGTCCCGCCTTGCTTACACAATACTCGGCCCGGTTAATGCTGATTACCCGCGACGAAATGCTTGATATGAACACCACCCGCGGCGCATACGCCGGTGTTTCCGTTTCCACCTGCTTCACCATTTGTTGCGCCACGCGCTGTGTGAAGAAGTAAGGGCCGCGCAGGTTGATGTCCATCACACGGTCATAGCTTTCCGGTTCACATGCAAGGAGGTCGTTGCGCTGGAGCGGCGCCACCCCCGCATTGTTGACAAGAATATCAACGCGCCCGAAACAGTCCACCGTTTCGTCCACAATACGCTGGTGCGCGTCAAGGTCCGCGATGTTGCCCGCCAACGGCAGGAACGTGATGCCCGACTGCTCCGCTTCGTTTTTTACGGCATACAAGCCCGTCTCCGTATTGTTCGGGTCCGGCTTGGTGGCCATGCCCGCAATGTCATACCCCTGCCGTGCAAGGGTAAGCGCAACCCCACGTCCAATACCGCGGCTCGCGCCGGTTATCAATGCAACTGCTTTGCCCATGAATCATCTCCCTACGTTAACGTATTACCTATACACAAACCACGGACAGTATACCATGCCGCAGTCTTATTGCTAAGGAAGTACGCGGTTTTTTTGGCGATACCCGGTTCGTTCTCCCGACGCAGTGTCTATTGGAGTTGTACTTTCTCTTACCGCGCATCACCGGCCGGTAATGCGCTTTGTCTTAGTGGCTGCAAAGCGGCTGGAAGCCACTTCTCCACCACCTGCGGCGGCGATTCACTTAATGAAGGTCGCATCACAGCAAAACAATCGTCTTTGCGAGGAGGGCGCAAGCCCGACGCGGCAATCTAACCCCTAAAGGCTGGTTCCCAAATTCCGATTTGGGAACCCAATAGGTGGCAAAGTTCAACTTTGCAGCTACTGCGGCAAAGCGTGGTGCTGACAGGTGGTGCGCGGCAAGAGGAAGTAGAACTTCAAGAGAGAGTGCGTTCCCAAGTGGGAACTTGGGAACGAGTCGGTATAATCGTCTATGCGCGGA
>SKQZ01000082.1 GCA_007118765.1 Candidatus Hydrogenedentota bacterium | reverse complement strand
CGGCGGGCGTTGCAACACCGCGGGAGCAGGAACTTGTGGGCGTGGCCATCCAACCCGAATTGCGCGTGGGACGCGACTGGCGCTGGGGCACTGCACCGACAACGCACGAAGCGTTCCGGTTTTGCCCCCTGTCCGCGGAGGCCTTGGACACACCCGACGTGGAAGCGCTTGCCACAACGCGGGGCGGCGCACCACTTGTGTTGAAGCATCGTCTTGGAAACGGCGCCGTATACACCTGCCTGATACCGTGGTTTGAAGGCGGGCACACGCCGTTGTGCGGACTGGCACTGCACTTGTTTGATCATGTTATTCAACCGATACAACCGGTGTTGGTGACGGGGCCGCCCGCTTCATGGGCAAGCGCCCGGTCAGACCGCGCCGTATATGTTGTGGCGGCGAATCATGACGAAACCCCGTGGGAAGGCACATTGACGGTGCGGGATATACCCGACCAGTACACGGTATGCCGCGAACTTATTTCCGATAAACCACTGTCGTTCCAACGGGACAACAACAACGTGCATATACCGGTGACCATCGCGCCCTATGGGACCTGTGTGCTGGAATGGACACACAACAACCGGGCGTGAAGAACAACCGCGCGCGTGATCCGGGGGCAAGGCCTCATTAGCGCAACACATTATGGAAAGCGGCTTCCCCGGCGATTTCGCGTACATGATCATGGCAGACGACCAATAAGGTGAAGATATGGAAACATGGCAGGACAGTAATATCGTTTTTGACGGCAAAGTCGTGCGGCTGCGGGTGGGTTCCGTGATGTTGGATAATGGCGATACGGCTTACCGCGAAGTTGTCGAGCATCCGGGCGGGGTTTGTATCCTGCCCTACACGGGCGACCAGTTTGTGTTTGTGCGTCAATACCGAATTGCCTTGAACACCAATCTTATCGAGGCGCCCGCGGGCAAGCTGGAACCGGATGAAACGCCCCGGGAATGCGCTGTTAAGGAATTGCACGAAGAAACCGGCTTTAAGGCAGACACGATTATCTCGTTGGGCACGGTGTATTCCTCAGTTGGTTTCTGTAACGAAGTCATCCATTTGTTCCTGGCTTTGGACGTGACACAAATCGGCGCGTGCCTTGAGCCGGAAGAACGCATTGAGCCGGTATACATGACCGTGGACGATGCGCGACACAAGCTCGATGCCCACGAGTTTACCGACGGCAAAACAGCGGTTATTGTGCAGCGGGCACTCGCCTGGCTTGACAGGAATTAGCCCGCCGTACAACGAGGGCGCTTGCAAATGTCTTGTTCTTTGTCATATAACGTCGGGGCACGCTGAATCATTGCTGTGGCAACAGCCGGCGTTTTTGGCGCACCTTGCATACACCCAACAGGTGCGGTACAGTCCGCCGTATGCAGAACACAGCACCAATGCCGTTACGGTCATCGCGAACACCTGGATAAACGAATGCACATCATATTGGCAAAACCACGCGGCTTCTGTGCGGGCGTAGACAGAGCGATTAGAAGCGTTGAAAAAGCCCTTGAACAATACGGGGCGCCGGTGTATGTATTGAAGCATATCGTCCACAACGCCCACGTGGTGGCACACTTGCGCGCCAAGGGCGCCGTCTTCGTGCAACACCTTGATGATGTTCCCGAACAGGCGCCGCTGTTGTTCAGCGCCCACGGCGTGGGGCCGGAACAATGGCGTCTTGCACGGGCACGGCAACTGCAAATCATTGACGCCACCTGTCCTTTGGTGGAAAAAGTGCACAACGAGATACGCCGCTTCGCCGCCGCGGGCTATGCAATTTTGTATATTGGCGATGCCGGGCACGACGAAACCCTGGGCGCCATCGGGTGGGCGCCGGATAACATACAGGTGATTCGGACCGAGGAGGACGTCTGGACAGTATCGGTTGCCGATCCCACCAAAGTGGTGTATATCACACAAACCACTTTGAGCCTGTCCGACTATCAGGATATCATCGCGGCGCTGGGCAAACGCTTTCCCACCATCATCGCGCCCTCAAAGCCGGATATATGTTATGCCACCAGCAACCGCCAGAAAGCGGTGATGGCACTGGCCCATCAAGCGGATTTGGTGTTGGTGGTGGGTGATCCGGAAAGCGCCAACTCGCGGCGGCTGAGAGACATTGCCCGCAACATGGGCAAGCCCGCCCATCTTATCCCGGACGCGGACGCAATAGACGATTCGTGGCTGAAGGACGTATCGGTATTGCTGTTAAGTTCCGGCGCATCGGTGCCCGAACACTTGGTGGACGCCGTAATTCGCCATATCCGCGCCAGATACGACTGCACACTCGCCGAACACACACTGGCGCAAGAAAAGGTGCATTTCAAACTGCCCATTTAGCGCACGCAGAGTGCAAACCCATTCCGCCATCCGTACAAGTCTCGCAACGAGAAGCTGGCGACCTATACACCAAAAACGTTGGTGATGAGCCGGTGAATGGCTTCGATAACGTTAATCATTTGCAGAATAACATCAAGTACGGTCAGTATATCCTGCGCCGGGGCGGGTATCCGCTTTATTGTTTTTTTGGCCATTGCCTGCCTATCCTTACTTTGCCGTATGCTGCACACATGACATCTTCCCTAACACTACTGGAATTATAGCACATGCAACGCAAAAAAGGGGGAACCGGCCGCCTATCCTTTTATCAGGGGCAGCACTTGTTTGAATTCCGGCGTGCCCGCTTTGCGCAACAGTTCGAATATGGCCATTTCGGCGGTCACGCTCTGTGCGCCCGCCTGTGTCATGCGTGCCATGCCCGCTTTGTATTCGCGCTTGCGTGACGATACTATGGCGTCTGCAACCAGGAAGACTTCATAATCCGCGGCAAGCGCCTCCAGTACCGTTTGCAGGACGCATACGTGCGCCTCCATGCCAACCACGAGCAACTGGCGGCGTCCGGTGGCGGCCAGCGCCTCCTTGAACGCATCATCGCCAAGGCATCCGAACGCCATCTTCGGCAGGGCCGGAACATCGCCCAGTGCGGCGCGAATGCCTTCGTTGGTCGTGCCCAACCGCTCAGGGTACTGTTCGGTAACCAGAATGGGGATGTCCAGCGCCCGCACCACCCGTATCATGCGTTCCGCCTGTTGCAGGTATGCCGCAACAACCTTTTCGTCCTTCGGCAACAAGACATCCTGAATGTCCACCACAACCATGACGGCGTCTTCTTTGCGCAGCATTGAATCTCCTTGTTGACCCGGCGCTATGGCTTGTTTTGCAAATGGCGACTGTTTTCTTCGCGAATGGCGGTGGCCCTGTAAAACAAGGCGGGTTCGATGATGGGCTCATGCAGCCCGTCAGTCTCGATATCGCCATAGGTCACGCGCCCGCGATAGGTGCGATTGGCAAGAATAATGGCTATTGCCTGACGCGACCATTTGTTCCCCTTGCGCGTGAATATCTTTTTGCCATGCAGAAAGTCCACGACTTTTCCCGTGCTCTTGGTACGAACATATTCACGAAAAATCATGCGCACCACTTCCGCTTCACGGTCATTGATGACCAGCGGCTTGTTCTCATCGTTGTTGCGACGGTACCCGTAGGGCGCCGGGCCCGTGCCATACCGCCCCTGTTGCACAGATGTCAGCTGGCCACGCTTCACCTTGTTTCCATGGCCGCCGCGACGTTTTATTCGTCGTGTTTTTTGTTGGGCGGTTTTACCGTCGTCAACCCGATTTCCCATTTACCGATTCTCTCTCATCAATAAATACCCATCAACACCACCAAGGCCGTCCGTACAGGGGGCTCGGATCTTTCTTTGTCGCGCCATCCTTGTAAAGATACACGTCGTCTGTTCGTGAATTTCAGCCCAAGTCTATACTGTGTATTGTACGCTCTTTCGTGTCAAATGTCAAGAGTTTTTCCTTGCCCGAATTCGGCGTTTTTTCCCGAATTATGCCCTGTGCCCCTGCCTCCGGCTTGATATGGGCATTCACATCATGGTCAAATGGTATTCATGACATAGAAAGGAGTTGTCTATCGTATGATCAAAACACTTAAAATAGCGCTGGTGGGGGCCGGTATGTTCGGTGGCGACGTTCATTTACGCACGTACTGTCAACTCGAAAAAAGCGGCCTTGCGCCTTGGCTGGGCCGTTTGGGGCTGGATATCATGGCCCGGCGGCTTGGCGACATAGACATCGAATTTGTGGCGTTGGGCACACGCACGGAGGCTACCTGTCGCAAGCGCTTGGAAGCGTTTGGCGAACTAGGCATGGATTTCGCCGTGTATCACGGGGAAACCCCATGGCTGGACATCCTGCGGGATTTCCCGGACTTGGATATTCTGGCCGTGGCAACGCCCGATCACCTGCATACCGCGCCCATTCTGGCCGCACTGGAAGCGGGTGTCCATGTCATCACGGAAAAGCCCATGGCGTTGGATGCCGACGAGGCCGACGCCATCGTTGCGGCGGCGCAACAGGCGGAGCGTCTGGTTGGCGTGGATATGCACAAACGGTATGATCCCGATCACCTGCGCATCCGGGACGAGGTGATAGAGCGCATCGGCGATCCGTTGTATGGTGTTGCGCTGCTTGAAGAACCGCTGCATGTATCCACCCAGGTCTTTCGCGCATGGGCGGAAAACAGCGACCCCTTCAGCTATGTAGGTTGCCACTGGACAGACCTCTTTATTGCCTATTTTAAGGCCAAACCCGTGTCTTTGCATGCGGTGGGCCAAAAAAAGAAACTGCGCGCCGAGTATAATATGGATGCCTTTGATGCCGTACAAGTGAAAGTACAGTTTGACAACGGCATGAGCATTGACTTTCACAACAACTGGATTCTGCCGGATGCCTTTGAGGGGCCCGTAAATCAGGAAAGCCGGCTGTTTGGCATCAATGGCATGGTCGAGTCCGACACGCAATATCGCGGCCTGCGTTTTGCCTCAACTGACACAGGCATGCGCACCGCCAATGTCCACATGACACGTGATGTGCGTCGCGAAGACGGTTCACACGCCTATTGTGGCTACGGCGTGGACAGCGTGGTGGTTTGCGTGGAAAAGGTGGCGGAGATGAAGTTCTTGGGCAAGGCCCTTGCCGACATTGCCGACACCTATCCCAACGCAGCAGAGGGACGCCTGTCCGTCCTCATCGTTCATGCTGCCCGCGAAGTTGTCCGGCGCAACCATGCCTACCTGGAACAGGGCCGCGGTGCGCCCGTAACAGCCCTGTTCAATGCAGACGGCATCACCCTGTTTGATCCTTACGAAGGGAATAGTGTCATCTATTCACAACCTGTTTGATCGTTATAGAATTGGGAGTTCCATTCGAGCGCAAAAGGCGCGATGGAAACCGATTATCATGGATAGTTGGATGCGAGGCACGGCGGCTGATACGCCGCCATAATTGAGGGATTGAGTGTATGTCGGCAATAGTGACAAGTGGCCTTTCAAAAACGTACAAGTCACTGGGCAAGGCCCCGGTGCATTCTCTGCGCGACCTTGATTTGACGGTTGATGAAAACGAAGTGTTCGGTTTTCTTGGCCGCAACGGCGCAGGCAAAACCACCACCATAAAATTGTTGACCGGCCTGATACATCCGACGGCAGGTCGTGCGCAACTCTTTGGCGTGGACACCCTGCTGCCGGATGCGCGACGCATGGTGGGCTACATGCCTGAACAGCCCTATTTCTATGAATACCTGACCCCCAAAGAAACCATTGAGTTTTACGGGCGTTTGCGCGGCCTCACGGTCGCCGAACGCCAACAAGCGTGGGAACAGATTAGCGAACTGTTGGACTTGCGGGATATCGCCGACAGACGCATCCGCGGCTTTTCCAAAGGCATGCGGCAACGGGTGGGCTTTGCCGTGGCGCTGGTGGGCGATCCGCCGTTGTTGATATTGGATGAACCCATGAGCGGGCTGGATCCGCTGGGGCGGCGCATGATTCGTGAATTGATTTTGAAGATGCGCGACCGCGGCAAGACCATCTTCTTCAGCAGTCATGTACTCAGCGATGTGGAAGAAATCTGTGCGCGGGTGGGCATCCTGGTGTCCGGCAAACTGGCCGCCTGCGACCGCATCACCGCGCTGGTGGGCGATGTGCCGAAATCGGTGGAAGTGTGCGCCACCGGCCTCACCGCCGAGTTCGTGGCGGGTTTGGGCGATTACGTGCTGGCACGGGAAGAACGCAAGGAAGGCGGGCACCGCCTGGTGGTGGAAAACACGGAGGCGGCCAATCAGTTGGCCACGGAGATTAGTCGCGCCGGCGGCATGTTGTTATCGTTGCATCCGGTACAAGAATCGCTGGAGGACTTCTTTACGCGCATTCAGGAAGGCACGCAGATTAGCCTGCCGGAAGAAGCACAACCCGCGGCGCTTGCGGCGGCGGAGGAATAGCCCCATGAAAAGAATCGTTGCTGTGGCGGAAAACACGTTCCGCGAGTCCATTCGCGACAAGGTGTTGTATGTGCTGTTGTTCTTTGCCGCATGCACCATCCTGGGCTCCAAAATACTGGGGTGGATCAGCATCGGGCAGGACATCAAGATCATCAAGGACATTTGTCTTGCCTCCATGTCGGTCTTTGGCGCGCTCATCGCCATCTTTGTCGGCGCAAGCCTGGTATACAAGGAAATAGACAAGAAAACGCTGTACACCATTCTTGCCCAGCCCTTGCATCGTTACGAATTTGTACTCGGCAAGTACCTGGGGTTAATCGCCATCATCGGCGTATCCCTGCTGGTGATGACCGTCATTTCGGTGGGCTATCTGTACGTTATGGGCGGTTACGTGACGCTGGTCTGGTTTCAGGCCATATTGCTCATTTTCGTCAAACTGGTTCTTGTGACCGGTTTCGCCATATTGCTGTCTGCTGTGGTCTCGCCCATCATGGGCGCCATCATTGTGTTTTCTCTGTACGTGGCGGGCCATGCAACCGGGGTCTTCAAGGATCTGCCGCCTCAGTTCGACGGCACCGTATCCAAACAGGTTCTCGAAACGGCCTATTACATCATCCCCAACCTGAACACCTTTAATCTGCAATCCGAGGCGGCCAACAATGTCGCCGTGTCGGGAGCATACGTCTCTTATGCCGTGGTATATGGACTTGCATGGACGGCCATGTTGTTAATCCTGGCGTGTCTGGCCTTTGAAGGACGTGACGTATGAATGCGCGCAACAGAAGAATCGTGGCGGCGCTGCTTGTGGTGTGCCTGTGTTATGCAGCGGCGGTGGGCGCCTTGATTGGCGCCGACAACAGACGCTCGGAAGAGGGCATGGACGATATCTTGTACTTGCCCAACGAAAAACTGCTGACCTACTTCACTGCGGGCCTGAATACAATCGTTGCCAACTTTCTCTGGCTTCACTGTATCCAGTACACCGCATTGGAGCATCGCGGACAACGCCATTTCACATGGCTGGAGCACATGTTGTTTACAGCCACCCGGCTGGACCCGTATTTCGTGGATGTTTATCGTTTCGGCGCCATGTTCTTGTCTGCCTTGCGCGCCGATCCTGAAGCCAGTTTGCGTCTGGCCGAAGCCGGCATGGTGAAAAACCCCATGTCGTGGCACTTACCCTACGAAGCAGCCATGACCTATTTGCTGAACAAGCGCGACCACCCCGAGGCACGGTATTATGCGGCGCGATACCTCAATATGAGCGTTGCAACCGGCCAGGCGTTGGGCGGCATTGTTAATTTGGCGGCCAAACTTCAGGATGAGTTTGAACTTACCGAAATAGAACGTGACATGTGGGTTGAAATGCTGGACAGCGACGACAAGTTTATTCGCGAGTTGGCGGAGCGAAAGCTCATTGAAATGGACTTGCGCAAAGCATGCCGTATTCTGGATGAGCGCATTGACCTGTTTGTGACAAGGACGGGAGAACAGCCGCAAACCCTTGACGATCTGCTCGCCGCCGATCTCATCGCCGCCATGCCGGAAGACCCGCTGGGAGGCGAATTCTTTATCGGTGCAGACGGCAGGACGTATAATACGACCCTCTTGGAAGATAACGTGATCCAAACCCGAAACATTTTGTTGACCAACATCGGGTATTACGAAGAACGCTACGGAGCATTGCCCGCTTCCCTGGAACGGCTTGTTGACGTCGGACTGCTTGAGGAGATTCCCCCGCACCCGTGGCCCAACCGACAATGGCAATACGACGCTGCAACAGGCGATGTAGAGTAATCGCCGCCGCTAAAACATGCTGGGTATCCCATGATTGACCGCGACAATAAACCTGCCATTGTGCAGTCTGACCGGACGATACTGCTGGAAACAGACGGACCGACTTTTGAGGATGCGCGGGACTGTCTGGCCGCCTTTGCCGAGCTTGTAAAATCGCCGGAACACATCCACACCTACCGCATCACGTCCATTTCCCTGTGGAATGCCGCC
The DNA here is from genome assembly GCA_007118765.1 of Candidatus Hydrogenedentota bacterium. GTDB lineage: Bacteria > Hydrogenedentota > Hydrogenedentia > Hydrogenedentales > CAITNO01 > SLFT01. The sequence goes on along the minus strand of SKQZ01000082.1, from coordinate 37,720 downwards.
GCCGCAGGCATGACCGCCCATGAGATTCTTGATGGGCTTGAGCGGTATAGCCGATACGAAATCCCGCAAAACATTGCGGCCGACATCCAAGACCAGGTGGCCCGTTACGGCCGCTTAAAACTGTACCGCGCCGACGATGGTGGCCTGGCATTGCAGTCGGACGAGCCGATGCTGATCCGTGAATTGCTAAGCCACCGTTCGCTCCGTCCGTACACCTGCGGCACGGCATCCGGCAATCGCATTCTGGTGAAACCCGAAGACCGGGGCAACGTAAAGTGTGCGCTGATAAAACTGGGGTTCCCGGTGGAGGATCTCGCCGGGTATGCGGACGGCGCGCCCTTGGATGTTCAGTTGCGCAGCGAGACAATCGGCGGACAACCCTTCGGATTGCGCACCTATCAGCGCGAATCGGTGGACGCCTTTTATATGAACGGCTCCAACCGCGGCGGCAGCGGCGTGGTGGTATTGCCGTGCGGCGCGGGCAAAACGGTCGTCGCCATTGGAACCATTGCCGCCGTCAACACCCATACGTTGATTTTGGCAACCAATACCGTGGCACTACGCCAATGGAAAAGCGAACTGCTCGACAAGACAACGCTGCGCGATGAGGACATTGGCGAATACAGCGGCGATGCAAAAATTATCAAACCTGTCACCATCGCCACCTACCAGGTGTTGACCTATCGAAAAACCAAGGACAGTGAATTCATCCATTTCGATATCTTTAACCAGGGCCAATGGGGGCTCATCGTGTACGATGAGGTGCATTTGCTGCCCGCGCCCGTCTTTCGCGCGACCGCCGGCATACAAGCCCGACGCCGCCTCGGACTGACGGCCACGCTTATCCGCGAAGACGGTCGGGAGGAAGATGTCTTCAGTTTGATAGGGCCGAAAAAATATGATGTGCCGTGGAAGGTGCTGGAAAAACAAGGCTGGATTGCCCAGGCAATCTGCACCGAAATCCGCGCACCGCTGCCGGCTGACCAGCGGTTTGAATATGCCGTTGCCCAAAAGCGCAAGAAGTACCGCATCGCCTCCACCAATTCCCATAAGATTACGTTATGCGAAGCGCTGGTGGAACAGCATAAAACGGACAACGTGCTCATTATCGGGCAGTATCTGGATCAGTTGCGGACCATTGCCAAACATTTTAATGCGCCCATCATCACGGGAAAGACCCCCGTCACCAAGCGGGAGGCGCTGTATAACGCTTTTCGTACAGGCGATATCAAGTTGCTGATCGTCTCAAAGGTCGCCAACTTTGCCATTGACCTGCCGGACGCAAATGTGGCCATACAGGTGAGCGGCACCTTTGGTTCACGCCAGGAAGAGGCGCAGCGTTTGGGCCGCATCCTACGCCCCAAAGCGAGCCCGGGCGCCATCGCCAAATTTTATTCCATTGTGTCCAAAGACACATGCGATCAAGAATTCAGTTTGAAGAGACAGCTGTTCCTTACTGAGCAGGGCTACCGCTATGAAATCGTTGACGCAGACCCTGCCTAATGGTTTATGGTGTGCGTGATACGAGTTACAGGTAATGTGCGACAACAGTTCGCGCAATAAACAAAGAGGGGCATTGGTTTTATCAAATGATTGGTGTGTTTCAACTGCTTTTCGGGATAACACGGACAGGAGGAATGTTGTGCCATGAAAAAGATCGCTGTTGTGTTGGTGATGTCGTGGCTGCTGGTCGCGGCCGTCCACGGCGCAGACGCGCCGGTATTGTTTGCAGATGGGTTTGAAGAAGAGCTGGCGGAAGGTTGGACATGGCTGCGAGAGACACCGGAGGACTGGCGCATCGCCGATGGCGCCCTTGAAATACGCGCCCGTCCCGGCGATGCCCATACCGTGCGCAACGCCCTGCTTCTCCCGGCGCCCGAAACAGACGCGCCCGGAGTCGCCTTTGAAGTAACCGTGACGTTTACCGCGCCGCTGACGGAGCAATACGAACAGGCGGGTTTGACCTGGTACGCTGATGATGCGCCGGTGTTTAAGTTGGTGCATGAGCTGATTGACGACGAGTACTTTATCATCCCCGGCCGCAAACCGACAGAAGCCAAAACGGTGCGTTTGCGTCTTGAAGTGCGCGGCAATGCGTATGTAGCGCTGTTTCGCGAAGAAGGCGCGGATGAATACCGTGTTGCCGATGAAGGCGAATTGCTGCTCGGCAGCGAAAATAAAATCAGTCTGCAAACGTACCATGGCCCGGCGGATGCCGACCATTGGATGCGTTTCAGCGATTTCAAGGCACTGGCGTTGTCAGCGGACTGAGCGAATCTAAAAAGCGTGGCTCGCAACCACGGCCAACCCCGTCGCCACACTGGTAAAGGTGTCGCGGCTGCGCAGTCGTTCGGCGCCGAACCGTTCCCGCAGCATGGCCTGCACCGCCGGCACAAGACACGTGCCGCCGGTGGTGAGCACAAAATCCAACGCGCCGGGCTGCAATCCCGCGCGGGTTTCCGCCTCCACAATGGATTCCAACATGCGTTCAAGAATCGTTTCGATGATGTGTGCAAACTCGTCACGCTCAAGCAGCTCTTCGATGGCGATGTCCTCGTGAGCCACCGTAATATGGGTGGCCTCTTCGTGGGACAACCGTTTCTTTGCGGCTTCCACTTCGCGCGCCACCAGATAACCGTAGTTACGGCGGATAAGACAGCGCAATGCACGCAACCCTTCCGGATAATTGGAAGACGCTTCGGCTGCCAGCAGCCAGTTGATATTGTCTTCCGTGTTCAGTTTGTAAATGTTTTGCCAATCCAGAATCTGGTTGTAAATGTGCTGGGGCATGGGCAGTTTTGACGGCCCATACCGTGCGCGACTGCCAAAGAGCGGAAACAGTTTGGTGCGAATGATTTCCCGATCAAGCGCATCGCCCGCCACCGGGGTGCCCGCGACGCTGAGTATGCGACTGGAGGCGAGCCGGTCTGTAACCGCGCCGCCGCCCTGAAACTCCATAATGCACACGTCACAGGTGCCGCCGCCGATATCCACCACCATCAGCCGCTGCCGGTCTTCAATGTCAATGGCATACTCAACACATGCGCCCACGGGCTCATAGAAGAAGACCACGTCCCTGAATCCGACCAGTTCGGCTGCGGTGCGCAATCGCTGCTCGGCCAGCGTATTTTCCGCGTCCTCTTCGGAGAAGCGCACCGGCCTCCCGAACACGGCGTGCTCCACAGGCGCTCCCGTCTCCGCCTCGGCCCGTTTTTTGGCTGCATCCAGAATATAAGCGACCAACTCTTCTATTTGATATTTTGTGCCGAACACCTCGGTGTTCTTGAAACTCGGCTGGCGCAACAGCGTTTTCAGCGATTGAAAAAGGCGGCCCGGCGAGTTGACTTCAAGCGTGGCCCGCGCACGCATGGCATGGCGCACGTTGGTGTCTACCAGCGCCGGATTATACGCGTCGCTTTTGTCCGGCTCCGCGCCGACATAGGCTTCCACGTCCACACCCAAATCCATCTGGCGCAGTTTTACCTCCCGATCAACATTGCGCGCAATAAAGGCATCCGCCGCTTGACGCCCCACAATTTTGTCGCCTTCGCTGGAAATGTACAAAAGCGAAGGCAACGAAGTGGCCGGGTCGTTGTGCGTATCCAGCGGAATGGCCCAGGACCGGGCGCCGTCACACAATGCAAGGCTGGTATTTGTTGTACCGAAATCAACACCACAAAACAAACGCTTCACGATAATTCCCTTGGTTTACCCGTGCGTATACATATCATGCACACAAAAAAGCGGATTATATCACGAGTACGCCAAATAAAGAAAAAGCGTGTTGTTTTTGCGTCGTCGCGGTTATTTGCGGCCCAATACGTTCAGGCACAGGTCCGGACGGTCGGTAATAATGGCGTCCACCCCCCACCCGGCAAAAGTAGCCATTGCGTCGGGATCGTTCACGGTCCACACGGCCACTTTTTTGTCGGCGCCTTGAATGGCCGCCAAACGTCCGGGGGTAACGCCTTCCGCGTTCAGATTCAATCCGTCCAAATCAAGCAGAAACAGCCAACGGCATACGCGCTCCCAGCCGGCGTGATCGTCCGCCTCCACCCCGGAGAGCAGTTCCACCCGTATATCGGGCGCTTCAATGCGTGTAACAGCGCACACAATGGGCGAAAAGGCTTGAATCACCACGCCCGACGCCATGTTACGCGCCTGAATCTCGGCAATGGCTTCGCGGGTCAGGGTGAGGTTGCGTGTGCCGGACGCCTCGATGGCGGCCATTATTTTCTGTTCCAGGGCCGGGGTCATGACAGTCGTGTCGGCGGCCATCTCCAATATCTGCGCCATTAACGCGCCGTCATCCGCCATGCTCTTTATTTCCACATACACGCCGATGCGGTTGCGGGCGAAATCCAGTGCCTCGCCAAGAGTGGGCAGCGGTTCACCGGCGAACCGGGCATCTTTCCACGACCCGGCGTCAAGGACGCGTAAATCAGCCAGATCCTGCACTGCTATCGGGCCCTCGCCGTCCGTGGTGCGGTCAAGCGTATCATCATGAAGCACGACAACCACATTGTCGCGTGTCAGGTAACAATCCAGCTCAAACCAATCGGCACCCATCTCATGGGCCAGCGCGAATGCCGCGATGGTGTTCTCGGGCGCGTCATGACTTGCGCCGCGATGTGCGATCACCTCCACCACGCCCGGCGGCGCGCCCGGCTGAAAAGTTGCGCACCCGGCACACATGAGTGCGACGACCACAATACAGGACATCGTTAGTTGGCTTTGACGGGTCATTGTGTTTTCCTTATCAGCTTTGTTTACTCGTAGTGCTATCTTTATTCCCGATAGTATGCAACAACCACACATGCCATAAACAAGGAACGGCATCGGAACTTGCTACCAGCGGCGGGGCAGTGCTACCCTCTGTTTCAGTTGCTGACCCGCAGGCCAACATCAAGAAAGGAGCGCGATATTCATGAGTTTTCACGTGATTACCTGCTGTGTACTGTTTTCCATGGCGGCCCTTGGCGCGCAAGCGCCGTATGAGATTGAGCGGATCAATAACAAGCAGCCCATTATCCATGTGGGACACTTTGAGGCGCTGGGCGTTGCAGAAGAGGAAGGCAATAACATTAACGGGCCTTCTCTCATTCGTGTGCCCGCGTGGATTCCACCGGAAGACCGTGCCCATCCGAATGCCGTATATTATTTGTATTTTGCCCATCATGGCGGGCACTACATCCGGATGGCGTGGGCCTCGGACATTGAAGGGCCATGGCATCTGTACCGCACGGGAAGCGACGTGCCCGTGGGCCAACGGGGCGTGCTGGACCTTGGCGAAGACAACGCCATTGAGCCGGGCAACGGCATCCGTATCCATCGCCACGTTGCCTCCCCCGACGTGCATATTGATGAGGACAACGCTCAGATCATCATGTACTTTCACGCACCCTCCGCGCACCGGGGCGACGGCACCGGACAGGCAACGTTTGTAGCCACGTCCCGTGACGGACTGAACTTTAACATGGAGGAACACGGTGGTCAGGAGGGCCACGGGGTGCGCCCGGTTATACTTGGTCGCTTTTATTTCCGCGTTTTTGAATACAACGAGGAATTGTATGCCATTGGCAATTTCGGTCGCCTTTACAAGGCGCTTGATCCGCAAAACCCCTGGACACCGCCCGAAGACCACGACTTCGGCGCCTACTTGTGGGAGGAAGGACGCAACCCGTTCCGGGAAGCGTTACGAGCGGACGGCATCACCGACATGTATCCGCGTCATTTTGCGGTGCGGCTTGTGAACAACACCCTGCACGCTTTCTATTCGCGCATCGGCGACAGACCCGAACGCATCCTGTTGTCAACCATTGATCTGACTGCCGGCGACAACGATTGGATGCAATGGGAACCCTCATATCCGCCTTACGAAGTGCTCACCGCCGAAGAGGAATGGGAAGGCGGCCATATCGCCGTGACCGCTTCCGAGCGGGGACGTGTCTACGGCGGCGTCAACGAGTTGCGCGACCCGTGTTTGTTCAAGGATGACGATGGCCAATGGTATCTGTTATACAGCGGCCAGGGCGAAGACGCCATTGGCATCGCCACGCTCAATTACCGGGGCGCACAAGATCAGTAAACAACCCTGTAAATACGCTGCTGTACAAACAGGGCCGTGAAGGGATACACATGAACAACAAGTACAAAGTGCATATCATATCGAACACCCACTGGGACCGTGAGTGGCTCCATAATTTTCAGGAAACGCGCATGCGGTTGGTGGCCTTTTTCGATTTGCTGTTGGAAATACTTGAACAGGACAGCGGATATCGTTCCTTTGTGCTCGATGCGCAGGCCATACCCGTGGAGGATTACTTGCAGGTGCGCCCGGAAAACACGGAGCGGGTTCAAAAACAAGTGGCTGCGGGGCGGCTCCTTATCGGGCCGTGGTACACCTGTCCGGAATGCTTTGAAGTTAACGGGGAGTCGCTGGTGCGCAACCTGTTGATGGGACACAAGGTGGCCGGTGCATTCGGTCACGTGATGAAGGTGGGACACACGCCCTTTTCATACGGACAGAACTCGCAAATGCCCCAACTCTATGCGGGTTTCGGCATTGACACGATTCTCTTTTACCACGGCGTCAGCCACGATGACACGCCCAATGAGTTCGTGTTTGAGGGCGCCGACGGCACACGCATCCTGGGCTCGCAGATGAGCAGCATGGCACGATACAACTTTTATCATAATGTATATCGTCCGGCGGTGATGGGAAAAACCACGGCGGACCGCGAATACGCATGGCGTGAAGGGGGCCTGCCTTTTCGGCGGGCGGGATGCGCCCAGGCACAAGGCCATTACCTGTTGCTCACGCCGCCGCGCACGGTTGACAAGGAGCGGTTGACCGAAGCCGTGCGCGCCTTGCGCGATGCGGAGGCAAACACCGCCACCACGCGGCACCTGGCTTTTATGATGGGGCACGACAGCAGCGTGGCCGATCCGCTGGAAAAGGAAATGATCGAACACACGCGCACAACCCTTGCGGATGATGAGGTGGTACACGGGCATTACGAGGAGATGATGGCGGCCATCCGCGCGGAAGTGGACTGGGAGAACCTGCCCGTGTTGAGCGGCGAACGGCGCGTACCCAAACCCATGCCCGCCGCGCTGCATCTTTACAGCGATGTGTTGTCGAGCCGCACGCGCATGAAATATCGAAGCAGCGAGGCGGAGTATTTGATACAACGGCGGACGGAACCCTTTGCCGTGGCGGCAAGCCAATTGGGCGCGGAGTATCCCGACACGTTACTCGAGCTCGCGTGGAAAACCATGCTGCAATGTCACGCCCACGACAGTATTTCGGGCAGCGGCGTAGACGCCATTGAAGAGGACGTGATGAACCGGCTGCGCCAGACGCTGGATATTGGCGAAGGGGTGTTTTCGCGGTCGCTGGCATCGTTGCAACAGCGAATTGACACCAGCAGCCTGCCCGAAGAAGCCGTTGTGGTAACCGTGTATAATCCGTCGCCCTTCCCGCGGACGGAAGTGGTGACGGCCGTGGTGGATCTGCCGCTGGAAGAAGACCGGCCCCGCGGACAGTTTGCCATGCGTGACGCCGCCACCGGGACGCCCGTCCCAACACAGTGCGCCGCACGCAAGCCGCACTGGGCTGTGGTGGACCATGCCTTCGACGCGCCGTGCATGATGCGCTGTGAACGCTTTACCATACATTTTGAGGCGGCGGACGTACCCGGGTTGGGATATGCCGCGTATGTGGTGGACCGCTCGGGCATGTTCGCACAAGGCAGCATGCTGTGCGGCGTCAACAAAATGGCCAACGAATACCTCGCGGTTGCGTTTAACGCGGACGGCGCGCTGACGTTGGAGAACCGGTGTTCGGGCCATCGCTTTGAGGGGCTCCATTATTTTGTGGATGATGGCGAGGCAGGCCATGCGTGGATGCATGTGCAACCCGCTTCCGACCGCGCCGTGGACAGTCGCGGCTTTCCGGTCAGCATCGCCCTGGAAGAAGACGGCCCGGTGCTGGCACGGTTCCGATTAACCTATCACATGCGGGTTCCGGCGGGCCTGCAGGAACATGGCGGCGACCCGTGGCAGCGGTTGGACGGTGTGGGCAATTGTGCGCAACGCAGCGCCGACGAAAAGGCGTTGACAATCACATCGCGGTTTACCTTGCACCGCCATGCCCGCGCCCTTGCGGTGGAAACCTGTTTCGATAACACCGCGGAATGTCATCGGCTTCGCCTGTTCTGCAACACGCAGCTACCCGCGTCGCATCACAACGCCGAAAGCGCCTTTGACCGTGTCCGGCGTGAAACGGACTTCGATGAAGACAGCGTCTGGCACGGGGCACAGGGCGTCACGTTTCCAATGCAACGGTTTGTGGACATAAGCAACGACACGGCGGGACTTGCCTTTATCAGCCGGGGATTGCGCGAATACGAAGTAACGCAGAATGCAGACCGCGCCATCGCCGTCACATTGTTGCGCGCCTATGAAGTGAATCTTACCACGGTGAGTTACCGATGGGAGGCCCGGCCGGAAATGCAGTTGGCGCAGGCGCCGGGGTTTCACCGTTTTGAGTACCGGCTGTATCCCCACGCCGGGCGCCAGGACAGCGCCCGTGTGTATCAAGAGGCGGATGCGCTCATTGCGCCGTTGGAACCGGTGCAATCCGGCACGACACAGGGCAACCTGCCGCCACGACACGGATTCCTCGATATCACGCCCGGCATCGTCCAGTTGAGCAGTTACAAACGCGCAGAAGACGGCGATGGTTGGGTGCTGCGTCTATACAATCCAAGCGAAGACACCGTACCCGCCACCATCAATGCGCCGGACTATATCTCCCGCGCCGCACGGGTCACCTTGGAAGAACTGCCGCTGGAGGATGTCCCTGTGGCAGCCGGTACCGTGTCGCTGGACATTGCGCCCAAAAAGATTGTCACGCTGTTATTGAAACAGTAGGGAACTTGACATGACGGCCATTGGCGCCGTGCCAGGTTACGCGCTGTATGCTGCGGCGTTGTCAGCCCTCTCCGATTTCGCCGATGAAACACGGCTGGCCGGACTTGAGCACTATCACGAGTTGTTGGCCCTCAGTGCCAATGACGATGTCGTTAAGATCAAAGTCGTCGGGCAATACCCGAATGGACTCGATGTTGTTGCGCGGGATAACGTGAATACTCGATTTTTTGTCCAGTTGCGCCCCGCCTGCCTGCGAGCGGGTCACCATAATACTGCGTCCTTCCACCACGACCCAGTAACTGTTAAACCCGGTACACTTGCCCACGTATGACAAAGGCCGTTGTTCTTGATAGGATTTGTTCAAGCGAATTCGCACCATCCGGTCTTTCAGCATTGAGCGTTCTCCGTTTTGTGACATGACCACTTCTCCTTGCTCACAGCATTATATCACAATAGTTGCAGCCGGCCGCAGTTGCTATTCCAGCGCAATGGCCGTGAACGACACGAAACCACCGGCGGGATCCGGCGCGTAATCGTAGTCCACCATCTCACCCGACGGGGTTGTGCCCTCCAGCGTTTTCAGCATGGAATAGATACACCCCAACCCGCAGACGTGCCGTGCATTGTCGTCCGCCATGATGGCATCAAAAAACTTGTCCGGCGCACAGGCCGTTACATGCTGCAAATCATCCATGTCGCGCTGCCGCACCAACGCAATGAGTTCTTCCGAAACATCAAGGTCATCCCCGAACCGCCTTCCCACGTGCGCCAGGTCGGCGGCGGCGATAACCGTGCAGTTGCGCTCCGGATCATTGGCCACGGCGTTGCAGGCGCGCAGAAAATCGGCCACCATCTCTTTCTCTTCGGCCCGCGTTTCGGGATCGTCCGTGGGGAATGCGCACAAAATGGGGATAATCGGCACGTCCGTGCCATACAAATACGCCAGCATCACCGCCTGAAACTCCAACGAGTGTTCCATGCGATGGGCTATTTCAGCATCATAAGGAGGCCACGAACAGGCGGCTTCCAGCCGCGACACCGCGTCCTGGTCTGTCCGCAGGGTTCCAAGGGGCGTCTCAAAATCTTTGCGCGTTATAACAAAAGGCGTCTCGGCGCCGAAATGGGCCACGCCAAAGAGCATGACCACATCCGGTTTGCCCGACGCGTATAAGCGGCGGTATGCGGCCCCGTATATATTGCCGCCGCGCTCGAAATCTATGTGCGGCGCCACAAGACCACGGAGCGGCCTGTCGCCGCCGGGCGTTATCCGCTGCAATGCACCGGTCCCGTCTTCGTCCACGAAGAAGCCGTCCAGTCGCTCGCGCAGCTGCTCCGGCGCGTCGGGATAGGCTTGTCCTGCAAGCATGGCGCTGCGCGTCGGCGCTGCGCCAAAGGTTGCCTCAACACGTGCTTTTATCCTCGTGAAGGTTTCGGTGCACAGGAATCCGGCCTCGTCCAAGCTGTTGACCACATTGAGGATTTCTTCCAGCGGCGGCTTGAAACCGCCAAAGGTGCGCGCAAACTCTTCCTGAACAGCGGCGGCGTCATGAGCGCCGTCCAGACAACAGGCGATAAAGAAGGCCGGTGGCGACAATACCATTTGGTCTTCCACATAGCCCAGCGGATCGGCGAGACAAATATAGTCTTCCCCCTTGACAGTAACGGGCAGGGGTTCCACGCGCCTGATGGGCGGTAAAACAGCCATAAATGTTTGTGTCCTTTCGCACCGTTGCGTTAGCCCGGATATTTCATCACGTTTCGTCGTGAGCCTGTGAAGATTGCGCCAGAGCAGGTGTTTTGCGCAGGCCGCCGGCTGACAGCGTGTTATCACACGTCGAAGTCGGCGGGCAAGCAAAGCGCCTGATATGGTGTAAGATTCGCAGGCGCAACAGAAATCTTGTGAAATATGCGGGTTAGGCCGTGCTATTCGCTGTCCAACTCCTTGATAAAGATATTCCTGAACTGCACCAACGACGGGGAGCTGCGCCATTCGCCATCCACCTTGTGGCCGTGATGCTGCAACGCGATGCGACCACGTTCGGGCAAATCGGGCAACTTGGCATCCTCAATCACGAGATGGTCGTTCAGCACAACCGTCAATCGGTCGCCGCGCATGGTGATGACGAACGTATTCCATTCGCCAATGTTGTTGTCCGCCATTATCCTCGGCGTAACACCGGCGCGCACTTCCGGCGGCATGGAGGCATCCGTGCGATACCCCCAAACCTCGCCCGAACCCACGGGCCATGTCCAGATATTCACCTGTGCCTTGGGTAGACCGCGCAGATAGATGCCCGAATCCGAGTCGGGAAGGGGAAACCGAATGACTTCGCCGTTTTCATCGAGTTTGTAAGAACCGTCCGGGCGGATAATCGGCACGTTTGGATTTACGAAAGGCGTCTCCGTGATGCGCCAGTCCAAATGCAGTTCAAAATCGCCAAATTCCGCTTCCGTCCACAGGTTCTTGTCGCCGGGCGCCTGACTCTGAGCATCGTAATCAATGACACCGTCCACCACACGCCAATGACCGCCGTCGCCTTCGGGTACACGCCAGTTGGTAAAATCCTCGCCGTTAAACAGCGCCGTGAACCCTTCCGGCGGCTCGTTAAGGGAGGCCGCAACATACGGCGTTAACAGCATCAAAGCACTCAGAAGCACAGAGGACAATAATATTCGTGGCATCATGTTCCATTTCCTTTTGTTGCGGCCTGAATCGGCACGTTACCGGTAGCACTCACATACGATTATCATGGTAGCATAAAGAATCCGGCAATCAACAATATCCCGTTTCGATGTGAACCGGGCGCCGTGTCATGTGTGTATATCGCCCTCGGCATACTTCACATGGGGCGTCGCAATCTCAGGACAGGCGGCTTGCATCCTTTTGGCGCGAATGACAAGAAAAGCGCCCGTCACCAGCATGGCGCCGCCGGCCCATTGAATCCACAACAGCGCCTCATCCGGCCAGAGGGCATAGGCCAGTACATGGGTGATAAAGGGGGTCAGCAGCTGTAACGTGGTGCAATAGGCGCTGCCAAGACGCACCTGTGCATAATGGAATCCACAGTGGGCCGATGCAATACAGATAACGCCGGACATAAAGGCGATGCTGTTCATGCGCAGCCCCACATGCGGCAGGCCGGCGGGGTTCCCAAACAGGCACATGGCAAAGAACAAGCCGATAGTCACGTATACACTAATCATGGTGAACATGGCCACGGGATGAAGTCCTTTGGCCGTGTGGCGACCCCATACGGCATAGACGGCCCATGCCACGCTCACGAAAAGAAGCAGGATCATGGCAAAATCCACGTAAAAGCGCACCTGTTCGCCGTCATCACGCATAAACACCGCAATAACGCCCAGAAAACACAGGAGCGACCCCACTATGTAGAAGGGACTCCGAATAACATCCCGCTCTTCGTGAAACACGATGAAACTGAATAGAATCACCGTGGGCGCTTGCAACGTGGTCACCAGCTGGGCCATGGTTGCGGTGGTATTGTAAATGGCCACGGTCCATGCGATTTGCATACATACCACCACCGCGCCAATGGGCGCCAGTGTACGCCAGCGTCTCATGGCAAGGAACAGGTCGCGCCGATAAAACACGTATGCATAGGCGCACAATGCGGCGGCGGCGCTTAAATAGCGGACAAAGGCCTGGGTATAGGGATCATAGGCGCCGCTCATATAACGCACGAAAACGGGCGTTAATGACCAGCCCATCAAGAACAGGGCGATTGAAAACGGTGTGGCTAGGATGGCTTTTGACATAGGCACTGTATTCAGAAAACAAGCGTGTGGAATCGGTGTTTGTGTGTGATGGCCGCAACGGAGATTCCTTTTCTCGTTCGACCTGTGTTATTCTGTGTTTTTTCAACGATGGAATGCAATTGTGAGCGAATCCCTGCACCCCCACATAGAAATGCTTGCCGAATATCAGCCCGCCCTGGCATTTGTCGGACTGATTGCGTGCGGCATGTTGTGCTGTTACTTCGGCTATCGTACCACACATTTCCTGGTGGATGCCTCCGGGTTCGTTTTTGCCGGTCTGGTGGCACTGCTGATTGCAGGCGTCATAACCCAGGGGAATCTCTTGTACATGGGGCTGGCGCTGCTGTTGGGCGGACTGGTTGGCGCGCTGCTGGCCCACCGGATATACCGGCTTGGAGTCATGATAATAGGCGGCGGCGTATGCGCCCTGCTGGTATGGCATTTTGCCGAAGCGCTGCCGTCTGAACGGTGGGAGCTGCCTGCGGTGATCATCGCCGGGCTGCTGGGTGCGGTGGTCGCCTTGTTTCTGCATCGTTTTATCATCAGCATGGCCACCGCGGTTCTCGGCGGCCTGTTTATCACGCATGGCGTCTTTTTGTTGCTGGCTTTTTTGGACATAAAACCTTCGGCGCCCGATCTGGCCGGACCGTTCAGCGGCGCCGCGCCGTTCGCCATGGCTTGGGCGGGTTTGGCGGCCACGGGCTTCATTTTTCAGATGCTCCTGGGCAAAACGCGCGCGGATAATCCCGGAAAGTGACGGGCTTTTCATCACGATTCACCGGAAGGAACGCTACACATGCCATCCACCATGAACCGCAGAGACTTTATGCGATGTGCGGCGGGCGCGGCGGGCGCGTATGCCCTGGCGGGGCGCCATAAGGCAGGCGCCACAAAACCGCAGAAGCCGAACATTCTCTTTATTTTCGCCGACGACCAGACGTTTGACAGTATTGGCGCGTTGGGATGCAAGGAGGCGCACACGCCGAACCTTGACCGACTGGTGCGACAGGGCGTCAGTTTTGACAACTGCTATAACCAAGGCGGCTGGCATGGCGCGATATGTGTGGCCAGCCGCACCATGTTGCTGACAGGGCGTTTCCTTTGGGAGGCGGCGGCTTTGGATCCGCATGTGCCGCAGGAATGCGATGCGGGCCGGTTATGGCCGCAATACTTTGAACGGGCGGGATACCGCACGTACATGAGCGGCAAATGGCATGTCAATTGCGATGCCGCCAACGCTTTTCAGACGGTGCGCCACATTCGCGGCGGCATGCCGCCGGATGTGCCGGAGCAATACGACCGTCCCCATGCGGACGCACCGGATCCGTTTGATCCGGCGAATCCGGACCTCGGCGGCTTCTGGGCTGGCGGGGAACACTGGAGTGAGGTGCTGGGCGATGACGGGGTGGACTTCCTGCAGGATGCCGCCGACCACGACACGCCGTTTTTCATGTATCTCGCCTTTAACGCGCCCCATGACCCCCGGCAATCGCCACAACGCTATCTGGACAAGCATCCTTACGACGACATCAGCACGCCGGAGAGTTTTCTGCCGGAATACCCGTACAAGGATGACATCGGCTGTGGCCCTGATCTGCGGGATGAACGACTTGCGCCGTTCCCGCGCACGCCCCATGCCGTCCGAACCCAGCGGCGCGAGTATTACGCCATGATATCCCACATGGATACTCAGATTGGGCGTATTCTTGATGCGCTTGAGGCGACCGGACGCGCCGGAGAAACCTATATCTTCTTTACCGCCGATCACGGGTTGGCCGTCGGCAAGCACGGGCTGATGGGCAAACAGAATATGTATGAACACAGCATGAAGGCACCGCTGTTGCTTGCCGGACCCGGCATACCCGCCGACAGACGAATTGCGACGCCCGTATATTTGCAGGATATTATGCCCACCACCTTTGACCTTGCGGGCATGGAAATTCCCGACCATGTCCAATACAAGAGTCTGACGCCGCTCATCACCGGCGGTAGCGACAAACAGTATGAGGCCATCTACGGCGCGTACAGGCATGTACAGCGCATGATACGGGTGGACAACCACAAGCTTATCCACTACCCGGAGATTGACCGGTACCGGTTGTATGATCTGGACGCCGACCCAGATGAAATTACGGATCTTTCGGAAGAAGGGGCCTATGCGCCGGTGTTGGCGGAATTAAAAGAACGGCTGGCTGCGTTGCGACACGAAATGGAAGATTTTTGATATAATGTCGTGCAGCATGTTCAAAATTCGGTTTTTCAGTCAAAATACGGTACAATAGGCATAGCGTAGCGTGTGTTCGCAAATATGCCGCAGGCATACTGTCGTCTGACGCTGCACGTACAAACGTTATCATAACAACGCAGTACAGATTTCGGGCGCTTCGCATGCCGCGGACGCCAGCAAATAGGAGAGCATGAGATGCAAAGCAAAACGATGGCCATAACAGGGTTGATGTGCTTGTTGTTTCTCTTTTGCATGCTGACAATGACCGAGTCGGCGGAGGCGCAATCAGCGGACCAGAAGATGGCGACCCGGGAAGGCCTTGCCGAGGCGGATATCGATAGAGACCGGTTGCCGGGCAGATTGGAACTGGGGCTGGTCATTGGAAGCATAATCGCCATGATTGGCGTGGTGAAATATGTGTGATCGCCTGCATGCACTGCATGCAGGGAAATTGTTAGCGTATTGTATTGGTGTGCGATACGGGGCGTCTGCATCTTGGCGGGCGGGAAACAGTACCGGATAAAGCGAAGCAATGGGGAGTAGACTTGGCTGAGCAAATTTTATATCTTGACAGCGATGCGGGCACGCTTGAGGTTGTGGAGGATTTCTTACGCGGCGAGTCATACGTATGCGATGTGGCCTCCACCGCCAAAGACGCGCTTGACAGGCTGCGCAACAGCAAATACACCTTGTTTATGACCGAGTTGTATTTGGATGCGGACAACGGCATTGATGTCATGAAAGAGGCGCTGGCGCTGGATACCGAGCTCGCCTGCATTGTCACCACGGGGATGATGGATGTAAACGACGCGGTGGAAGTCATGCGCGCCGGCGCATCTGATTTTCTGGTCAAGCCGTTCCACCTGGGCGATTTGGCATTCACCGTGGAAAAGACGCTTGAGCGGCGTCGGTTGCTGCTGGAAAACCGCCGCTATCAGACCAGTTTGGAAGAGCGCGTCCGCGAAGCCACGTCAGAACTGGAAACAGCGAACAAGGAACTGCGCAAGACCAAGGAATACCTTGAAAACCTGCTGAACAGTTCTGTGGACACGGTGGTGACGAGCAATATGGATTATCGCATCACCTATGTCAACCGGGGCGTGTTGGACATGCTGGGATATACGCCGTCCGAACTGAAGGGGTTTATATTGAACGATTTGTTTCGCGGCGGCGCCGAAGAGATCCGGCAGTTGTATAACCATCTTGAAAGCGGCCCGGTACGGAACTATGAAACGGAGATGATTCACAAGGAGGGCAGACATATCCCCGTGATGATGTCCGTTTCGCGTGTGCGTGATCAGGGCGGCGGCAACGATGATTCCATACTCAGTATATGCCGCGATATTACGCAACAGAAACAGCTGGAAAATGAGCTGAAGGAACTGACCATTAAAGACGGGCTGACCGACCTTTACAATCAGCGCTATTTTCACGAGCGGCTGCAAGTCGAAATTGAGCGTGCACGACGGCAGGATCATCCTTTGTCGTTGCTGTTGTTTGATGTGGACCGCTTCAAAGAATATAATGACACCAAGGGTCATCTCGAAGGTGACAAAGTGCTCAAGGCCATCGGCGATGTGGTACGCGAATGCACCCGGGACTACGTTGACATCGGGTGCCGTTACGGCGGCGACGAGTTCACGGTGATCCTGCCCGAAACCGACGAAGAATTGGCGCAAAGAATTGCCGAGCGCATCCGATCGTCTTTCGAGAAGCGCAAGTTTGGCAATTGCACCATCAGCGTTGGCGTGATGACCTATCGCCGGGACAGCACCCCGCAATCCTTTATCCGTTTCGCCGATGAAATGATGTATGGCGCGAAACGGGCGGGCGGCAATTGTGTTTATGTGTATGAACCCAAGACAAAGCACGGTGTTGGGGAAAAAGATGACGCGGCGGACGCACCCAAGCGGGACGCGTCCAAAGCCTAAGGAGACGGTATGAAGTTTGGCATTTGCAGTGAAATTTTCAAAGAGTGGAACGACATGGAGCGCACCATCAATTATGTCAAGGAAATCGGATATGACGGCCTTGAAATTGCGCCCTTCACCCTGTCGCAATATGTTTACGATATTCCTGATACAACACGCAAGGACATTGTGCGTTTTGCCGAAAAGGCCGACCTTGACATCCTGGGCATTCATTGGGTGTTTGTGGGGCCGGAAGGCGTTCACCTGACCCATCCCGATGACGACGTGCGCGCCTTCACGCAAAAGTACATGGCGGATCTGGTCAATTTCTGTGGCGACGTGGGCGGTAAAGTGATTATTTTCGGGTCGCCGAAGCAGCGCAACGTGGCACGGGACCTCACCTATAACCAGGCATTTGAATATGCCCGTGAGATTTTCGAAGCGACCATGCCATTGTGCGAACAACGTGACGTGACCATTTGCATGGAACAGCTCAACCATTGGGAAACCAACTTCTGCCACACACCCGAGCAGACGGTGGAGCTGATAGAGGCGGTGGGACACCCGAATTTCCAGCTGCTCCTTGATACCAAGGCCATGAGCTTCCTGCAGGAAGACCGGCCCGCCGTCATTCGCAAGTATGGCAAGTATCTGCGCCATTACCATGCCAACGACGCCAACTTTAAGGGACCGGGCTGGGGCGACGTTGATTTTGTGCCTATTTTTGAAGCATTGCGCGATATCGGTTACGACAAGTATGTATCCGTGGAAGTGTTTGACTTTGAGGCAGGGCCGGAGGCCATTGCCACGAAGAGTTTGGAATACCTCAAGCAGGCAAGCCGTCCCCGGGATTAACCTGCCAGACAGTCAACGCCCGTCGGCGTCACCTGCCATTAACCGCGAAGTCCGTCGAACCGACATAATCATTAAGGGTTGCGTCATTGGCGATACAACAAGAAGAATCCCCGTTCGTTTTATTTGATAACTGGTACGCCGAAGCGGCAGAATGCGAGGCCATCGAAGACCATACGGCGATGACGCTGGCCACAACGGACGCAACCGGAGCGCCCGATGCGCGTCAGGTGCTGCTGAAAGGGCATGACCCCGCGGGCTTTGTTTTTTATACCAACATGATCAGCCCGAAGGCCGCCCAGCTGCAGGCTGTGCCGCGGGCCGCCCTCTGCTTTTACTGGATGCCCCTCGGCAAGCAGGTGCGCATCCGCGGGCCGGTGGAACATACCTCCGATGCCGAGGCGGACGCCTATTTCGCATCACGCCCGCGTCAAAGTCGGCTGGGCGCATGGGCATCCAAACAGTCCCGCCCGCTGGAATCGTCGCGGGCGCTTGAAAAGCGTATAGCGAAGTATGTGAGCCGGTACTTGTTCGGCCCGGTGCCGCGCCCGGAATTCTGGAGCGGGTTCCGTGTTGTTCCCGAAGCAATTGAGTTCTGGTTGAAACAGCCCTATCGGCTGCATGACCGTGTTTTATATACAAAATCAGGAGCAGATTGGGTGCGACAGCGGTTGTACCCCTGATTCCCAACAACCCGGGACAAGCGACGCATGATTTACTTTGCCGTATTAACCGGACTGTATATGTCATTGCTGCCCTGCGGCCTTCTTCTCGTGGGCGCAGCGCGAAAAACGTGGCGGTATCCCAAGCGCATCGCCCGCATGCAGTTGGAGGGCGCCGCCATTATCGTCATTGGCATGGTGACACGCTTTATTGTGTTCGACCCGTTGTTTGGCGCTGATCCGGGGCGTGAAACCAGTTTTGCCTATTGGTTTGAGCGCGGCGAGTCAGGCCTGTTCGCCATTGGCATCATCTTGTTTGCGCTGGGTTTTTTCCTTGAGCGACGTCCCCGACCGGATCTTACGCCGTGGCCGCAACAGTACAAACAGGCCGCATGGATTTGGGCGGCGGTCTGTTGTCCCATTGCACTGCTGTTTGTGTGGCGTGCGCGGCCGCTCGGCCCCATGCCGTGGAGTCTGACCCGCGCCGGGTTTGCCTGGGCATTGCTGGCCTTCGCCCTGCTTTATTGTTTCATGGCGTTCATGCGGCCCGATGAGCCGCTACACGCTGAAAGCGATTCGCTTCATATAGAGGATTGATACATGGATGACAAACTGATTATCGGCATGCCCGCCGGTTCGCTTGCCGACCCCAACCGCGGCGGCAATCTGGTAACCCTGTTGCGAGCGGCGGGATTTCCCACCAAAGGCTATGAAGCGGGCGGGCCCACCACCTTCCCGTTGCACAGCATGTTGTTCGGCTGGGATGGACGCCCCCAGGAATTCGGCGCACAACTGGCTTTGCATGAACTGGACATTGCCATTGGCGGCGATGACTGGATCACCGAGCGGCTGCTGGAATACCACTATGAATACCATCAGGACATTACGCTGCAAAAGATCCTCTCGCTGCAACGCGGCAACGTGCGCATTGTGGTGGTGAACCCGCCCTTGCCGGATGGCGTCGGCTTTGATGCCTGGTTTGAATCCTTGCTCCGCGACCGGCGCATCGTCCGGGTTGTTTCGGAAATGCCCTACCTTGCCATCAACTGGTTTCAGAAGAAGAAGGATGCGTTGGGTTTTGGCGCCGATTGGAACGCTTTTTCCGTGCAGAAATACAATACGCCGCCCAAGATAGATCAGGGGTTGGTGGTCTATGAGGCATGGGGCAAGACGGAAGCGAAAGTATTGAACGGCGGTGTTGATCTTGGCCTTGAAATCACACAGACCGGCAGTGCCATCCGAAATTACGGGCTGCAAATCAGCGAAGAGATCATGACCTCCGAAACCGGGTTGTGGGCCAACCCGTCCATCAAGACACAAGCGGACAAGTATGAGCTTGCCCGCATGTTTTTGCTTAATCTTTACGGCGCTGTTTTTGCCGAAAACAAGGTGTTGATACTTTTTAATGCGCGCAAAGACAGGGTCGGCCCCATCACGGCCTATCTCGAAAGCAACAACTTGTTTGGCGACGAGCCCACCATGAACGAAGGGTTGAACTTTACCGAGTTCAGCATCCAGATGAGCATGGACAACCCCAGTCTGCCGTTGGCGCAGGTGCGCTATCAGCTGGCGGCGTTGGGCGCCACGCATATTGAAACGGTGCCGCTGAACTCGTGCATACCCGGAATAGACGCCATTGATTTTTAGCCCGGATGCTTTGACGGGCTGAAGATCAAACCTCCTGTTTTGCCGGGTCTTCTGAACCGATACGGTACGAAAGAATCTTTTGAACGATGCGCCGTGTTTACCGACGCCAGGATCATGGGGTATGAATCAGCGTCTCACAATTGCCCACTGGATTGCGCAGGCATGCGAACAGCTGGCGCCAATTACGGAAACGCCGCGCTTGGAGGCCGAATTGTTGCTGGCCCGCGCATTGGACGTGCCCCGCGCATCGCTGTTGGCAAGGCTGCACGAGACAGCAGACTTAGCGGCAGCGACGCCCCTGTTGGCGCGTCGCCTTAATCATGAGCCGCTGGCCCATATTTTCGGCGAATGGGAGTTTTTCGGTCTGTCCATGCTTGTGCAGGCGCCCCTATTGACGCCCCGACCGGAGACCGAGCATCTGGTGGAGGCGGTTCTCGCCCATTTGACGGCACAAACAACAACAGACAGGCCCTGTGTTGCCGACGTATGCTGTGGCACGGGATGTGTTGCGACGGCCATTGCATGGCATGCGCCCCACGCAGATGTATACGCCTGTGACATTCGTGCCGATGCGGTGGACATCACCCGGCGCAATGCAGAACGCCACCATGTGCGGGTGACGTGTGTGCAGGGGGACTTGTTCGCGCCATTGGATGCACGGTGTAACCGTTTTGACGTTGTGGCGGCCAACCCGCCCTATGTGCCCGAACACGAATGGGCCTCACTGTCGCCTGTTATTACGAAACACG
The DNA here is from genome assembly GCA_007118765.1 of Candidatus Hydrogenedentota bacterium. Taxonomy (GTDB): domain Bacteria; phylum Hydrogenedentota; class Hydrogenedentia; order Hydrogenedentales; family CAITNO01; genus SLFT01. The sequence goes on along the minus strand of SKQZ01000082.1, from coordinate 16,959 downwards.
AAGACCCGCAGGCATTGTTGGCGGGCGCTGACGGACTGGATATCCTGCGCCGCATTATTCGGGATGCGCGAACGCGGCTGAAACCCGGCGGCATGCTCGCTCTGGAAGTGGGCGAGGACCAATACGAGTCCGTTGCCGCGCTTATGCATGACAACGACTTTGAATCTGTCCGCGCCATAAAAGACCTTGCTCGCATCAACCGTATCGCCGTCGGCCTGTGTGCCCACCCCATGTCCCCCGCCTCGCCGCAGGAATAGCGGGTATCATAAGTTTGTTGACTAGAATAGAAGAGATAGGGTACGATGAGAGAATAGACACAACAAATGCATGCAAAAACGCGGTAACATTGAGGTTCACATGCAGATATATGCCGGACATAACGCTCGATTCCTGCTGGTTCTGGCGCTTGTTGTTGCCTTCCCGTTGCTGTCGGTTCTTGCCTGCCCGTGTCCACAGCCTTGTACGGCGTGTATTACACCCGCCGACGCGCCTTCCCCGGTGGCGTGCTGTGATGTGACAACACAGCCGACCCCCCACGCTGTCCCGTCTGTCCAAGCGAACAATGCACCTGCCGGCTGCTCCCAAGGCGTTGACCACAACGGGGTATGCCTCCATGCCCTTGATGACCCTGTCATGATTGCAGGTGTTCTTCATAATCCGCCTGTACCGGCATTTTGTTTTGTTGCGGCGTCTTTCCCCGTGGCCAACAACGCCTTTTCTGACCGTCTGCATGCACATGATGCCACGACCGGCCTCCCGCCGCCGGGTTCCACTCCCCGCCACCTGTCCTATTGTCTCCTGTTGTGTTGATACTGGTTCGGGAGGGGATTGTTTCTTTTCACTTGTAAACCTCATATCCACATGTTAAGGAGACGTTGTCATGAACACACAGAATATCTTTGGACGTTATATCGTATTGGCTGCAAGCATGATGCTTGCCGTGGGCGTTTCGTACGCAACAGACCATGCCGTAATAAGCGACAGCACCACCTACCCCCTCGCAACATGCCCTGTAACCGGGCAATCCCTTGATGCCATGGGCGGCGCTGTGATCGAAACCATAGACGACCGGGAAGTGCGTTTTTGTTGCGCAGGCTGTATTGGCCGGTATCGGGCGGATATCGAAACGTATGCCGCCGCCATAGATGCCGCTGTTATCGAACAGCAGCGGGAACACTATCCCACCGACCAATGCGTGGTCATGAACACCGAATTGGGCAGCATGGGCGCCCCGGTTGAGTATGTTCACCACAACAGACTGGTGCGTTTTTGCTGCGCCGGTTGCGTGAGCCGCTTTGAACAGAACCCGGAACAATACTTGACGAAGCTGGATGCCGCCGCAGTGGAAAAAGCACAGGCGGCCGGCATACCGGATACCTGTGCCGTCACCGGCGAAGCGTTGGGCGACACGCCCACGGCGCTGGTAATCGCGAACCAGGTGTTGTGGCTTCATACGGAAGCGTGCGCGGCGGAGATTCGGAAAGATCCGCCGCAGTACTTGCATGCTGACGCCGAGGAATAGCGGCCGTTTCTGCGTGAATACAACAAATGAATCGGTCTTTATTACACAAGATGGCACGTGTCGCCGTGAGATGACATGTCTTCATCTCGCGGGGCACGCTACCGAAAGGTTCGCGTCATGAACAAGTACGTGTACATCCAAAACAGTACGCCCCGCAAACAGGCAACGCCGCGCCCGATGTCCGGACGGATAGCATGGGGCAGCCGCTGGTGCATTTTTGCCCTGCCCCTTGTCCTCCTTGCGGCGGGGTGTGTGCATTCACCGGAGGCGCCGTCGCCTGCCAGCCCGACATTGCCGCCCGCCATCACCCTTTCCGCACACATGCCGGACACGATCCGGCATGAACCGGAGTCGTTGTTTGCCATGCCGGCATCAACGGACACGGTGGCGTTGGACGCATTGATTGGGGCGGCGTTGCGAACGAATCCGGATCTTCAGGGCGATCTCGCCCACTATGCCGCACAATTGCAGCGTATTCCACAGGAAACGTCCCTGCCCGATCCATCGGCACAGGTTAAGGTTTCCCGGTCACGGGGCGGCGCCATGCCCGGAACGCCTCTGTTCCCGCCGCCTGCCGTGCAATTTCCGCAACGCACTTCCATGCCGAGTACGACGGCATACACCTTGCAGGCGGTACAACCCATTCCCTGGCCCGCACGGCTGCGGCTACAGGGACAAATTGCCGGGGAGGAAGCGGCAGCGGCTTTTGAAACGCACAATATCCGGCTGTTGGATATCATTCACGATCTGTCGCGCCAGTATTATTCCTTGTCCCACGACTACGCACACCTTGCGCTTATCCGTCAGGAAAAGGCCTATGTGGAACAGTTTCTGGAAAGCGCGTTGGCCGGCTATGCCGTTGGTCGCCATGGCCGTCAACCGGTGCTGATGGCACAAACCGAGTTGGCCCGGCTGGACAATGAACTGCTCGCTTTCCCCGGCCGTCTGGCATCCCGCTATGCCGCACTGCGCGCCCACATTGATGATGATCCGCTTGCCGACGCGCTTCATGTCGGACAGCCCGTGACGGATTTCGACGCGCTGCCGTTGACCCTGCCCGATGCGACACCGGACGAATTGTTGACGGTGGCCATGCAACTGCTGCCGGAAGCGACGAAAATAGATCGGGAAATTGAAATAGGCCGGCTCGCCCAAGCCCTTGCACGGGAAGAGTACCGCCCCGATTTTGTGGCGGGACTTGAATATATGAACAGCGCCGCGGCTTCCATGAACATGGCCGCTTCCGGCCGCCGCGATACTGTCGGCGTGATTGTGGGCATCACCATCCCCGTGCCCAATGCCCGCCGTCGCGCACAGCAGGCGGAAGCGCGGCTGCGCGAAACCGAAGCACAACACCGCAGACGAGCGCTTGAGATTAACACCGCCGCCGCGCTGGAATCCGCTTTTGAACAACTGTACAGCATGGCGGACCGGATAACGGTATATGAGAAGACACTGATTCCACTGGCGCTGGATACCTACGAGACCGGCCGGGTGGAATACGAAACCGGTATCGGCGATTACATCAGTCTGCTGGACGCACTGCGTACGTTGGTGCGGACACAACAGGAACAGTTGGAACTTAAACGAGATGCGTTGTTGCTGTTGGTGGACATCCAGCGCATTACGGGCGCCCGCTTTGTGTTTGCAGAACAGGCCGACAACATACAGGCGTCCGGGGAGGAGGCCCCTCATGACTAAGACAGCAATGGCAACACATGCGCTGCGATGGATTGTTTCGCATGTCATAATGATACTTGTGTTCGGCATAGCCGTGTGGGCTGCGTTTACAATAGGCGTCCATTGGGGCGGAGAACCGACGGCGGACACACATACCGTTGCGCCGGAGGCCCCCCCCGAAGCGGTATGGACGTGCCCCATGCATCCGGAAGTGCGCATGTCCGAACCGGGCGACTGCCCCATCTGTGGCATGGAACTGGTGCCCGAAGAATTGGAGGCGCCCCCGCCGCCTGAGGCGGAACCGGAAACAACGGACGAACCCGCAGGTTATGCCTGTGCCATGTTTTGTGTGCCGCCCTTGCCGGAACCCGGAGCATGTCCCGTGTGTGGCATGGACATGGTGCTTGTGCATGATGAACCGGCGGCGGAAGGCGATGTGGAACGGCAGTTCGTAATGTCCGAGGAGGCGCGTGCATTGGCGGACATCCAGACAACCACCGTAACCCGGCAGCCGGGAACCCATGAACGGCGGCTGGTGGGCATGGTGGAGGCGGATGAAACGCGCCTGGCACGGGTAACAGCCTATGTAAACGGTCGGCTGGACCGCTTGTATGTTCGATACACCGGCGCGCAGGTCGAACGGGGCGCGCCCCTTGCCGGGTTGTACAGCCCGGAACTGTTGACCGCCCGTGCTGAATTGCTGCAGGCGAAACAGAGCGCGGCACGCCTGTCCGATGGGGCCTTGTCCGGCGCCCGCGCCGCCGCCGACAGCGCTGTAAAAGCAGCGCGGGAACGGTTGCGGCTTTGGGGACTGTCGGAAGCGCAAGTGCGCGCACTGGAACAGGATGCCGCTGATGACCCTGTCATTACCATCCCCGCGCCCATAAGCGGCACCGTACTGGAGCGACACGTACAGCAGGGGGATTATGTGGAAACCGGCACGCCTGTGTTTACGGTGGCGGACTTGTCGGTGGTATGGGTGCAACTGAAGGCGTACGAAAGTGATTTGCCGTGGATTCACTCCGACCAATCGGTGCTGTTTACCGTGGATGCGTTGCCCGGAGAAACCTTTGAAGGGCACGTCGCGTTTATTGACCCCGTTCTCAGCAGCCGGGCGCGGACAGCCAACGTGCGGGTCGAGGTTTCCAACGAGGCGGGCCTTTTGAAGCCGGGTATGTTTGCGCGGGCCGTGGTGAAAGCGTCCGTCACAAACCCGGACGGCACACCGCCGCTGCTGATTCCCGCGTCAGCGCCTTTGATCACCGGCACACGCGCCGTGGTCTATGTGGTTGTTCCTGATCAGGATCGGCCAACCTTTGAAGGTCGGGAAATCCTGTTGGGGCCGCGTGCGGGCGACTACTATGTGGTGCGGGAAGGCCTTGTTGACGGCGAAGAGGTTGTGTCGCGGGGCGCATTCCGCATTGACTCCGCGCTGCAAATACGGACGCGTCCAAGCATGATGCAGGCAGCGCCGCCGGAACACGCGCATACACCGGATGAGGACGCGCCCAGCTGTTGTGAAACAGCGCCGGAACATGCGCATACACCGGATGAGGACGCGCCCAGTTGTTGTGAAATAGCGCCGGAACATGCGTTGCCGCCGGCGCTTGATGAAGCCACACACACCGCCCTGTCCGCCCTGTTCAACGGCTATATTGAAACACAGCAGGCCCTGGCAGCGGACGACAGCGACGCATCTGCGGACGGTTTCGCAGCGATACTCTCACAAGTAACGGCAACACAGGAGGCCGTGCCCACCGAGGCGTCTGAAGCAATGGGAAGCCCCTTGAAACGGCTGCAAGACGCCGCGCGCGCGGCTGCGGCGACAGATGACATTGAAACAATGCGCCGGCATTTCCAGCCCATCTCGGATGTGCTGATCGATCTGGCGCAACAACTGCCGAACATCCCTGATTCGCCGATGGTGCAGGTGCACTGCCCAATGGCTTTTGATGACACCGGCGCGGATTGGCTGCAACAGGGCGATGAGGTGCGCAATCCGTACTTTGGCGCATCCATGTTGGCGTGTGGCGTTATTCAAGAACGTTACGGCCCCGACCCGACCAATCAGTGACGGGTGTACATTGCAATCAAGGACAGGATAATGAGCATGAAACATGATGCTGAAAAACCAACGCACGGCCTTGTTGGACGGCTTATTCATTTCTGCATGCAGAACCCGCTTCTGCTTATATTGCTGCTGGTCATGTTGGTGGGCTGGGGCCTGTTGACCGCGCCTTTCGACTGGGACATTCCCTTTGTGCCCCGTTTCCCGGTTTCGGTGGATGCCATACCGGACATCGGGGAGAATCAGCAAATCGTTTTTACCGATTGGCCGGGGCGTTCGCCACAGGATATTGAAGACCAGGTTACCTATCCGTTAACGGTAAATCTGCTTGGCATACCCGGCGTTCGGACGGTTCGTTCCCTGTCCATGTTCGGCTTTTCCACGATATACATCATTTTCGAGGACAATGTTGAGTTTTACTGGTCACGCAGTCGTGTCCTCGAAAAGCTGGCGAGTCTTCCCGCGGATACCTTGCCCGACGATGCGCAGCCGACTTTGGGCCCTGATGCCACCGCCTTGGGCCAGATTTTTTGGTATACCCTTGAAGGACGCGACCCGGATGGAAACCCGATGGGCGGTTGGGATTTGGATGAGTTGCGCAGCATACAGGACTGGCACGTTCGGTATGCGCTTGCGTCTGCGGGGGGCGTGGCCGAGGTGGCGTCGGTGGGCGGCTTTCAGCGGGAATACCAGATAGATGTGGATCCGGACGCCATGCGCGCATGGGGCGTCACCCTGCCCGAGGTGGCGGATGCGGTGCGTCGTTCGAACCTTGATGTGGGTGCGCGCACCATCGAAATCAACCAGGTGGAGTATATCGTGCGCGGCGTCGGGTTCATTACTGCGCTGGAAGATATTGAGAACACGGTTATCGGCGCAACAGACGGCACACCGGTGTATATCAGCAATGTGGCCCATGTCGCACTGGGCCCCGTTGAACGCCGGGGAGCGCTGGACAAGGCAGGTGCGGAAGCGGTGGGCGGCGTGGTCACGGCGCGCTACGGAGACAACCCGATGGCCGTGATTCGGAATGTTCAAGACAAAATCGCGGAGATAGCGCCGGGGCTTCCCCGCAAGACACTTGACGACGGCACCGTTTCGCAGGTGACCATCGTCCCCTTTTATGATCGTTCCGGGCTGATCCGGGAAACCCTGGCCACGTTGTATGACGCTTTGACCAACCAGATTCTGGTTGCCGTGATTGTGATTATCGTGATGATGCGACACATCCGCAGTTCGCTGCTGATATCGTCCTTGTTGCCCTTGGCCGTACTGGCTTGTTTCATCATGATGCGGCTGGGCGGCGTGGAAGCAAACATCGTGGCGCTGTCCGGCATTGCCATCGCCATCGGCACCGTGGTGGATATGGGGATTGTGCTCTGCGAGAACATCCTTGCCCGCTTGAGCGAGGCACGTCCGGATGATGACAGAAGCGCCATTGTGTACGAAGCGGCGGCGGAAGTCGGTGGCGCCATTACAACGGCCGTGGCCACAACGATTGTAAGCTTTCTTCCCGTATTCACCATGACCGGCGCAGAAGGCAAGTTGTTCAGCCCGCTGGCCTATACCAAGACCTTCGCACTCTTTGCCTCCATTGTCTTGACATTGACGCTGCTGCCGCCGCTGGCGCAACTGTTATATCGCACGATACAGCCCCGAAGACGACGTCTGTATGTTGTGGTTGTGCTGGTGGCATTTCATCTCTCACTGCTCGCGCCCGTGTTCCTCGGGACGCCCGGCTGGGCAATCACCGCCCTCGGAAGCTATTGGCTTGTGACCGTGCTGTTGCCCCGTCGCGTGGTCTCCGTTCTCAACAGCATTGTCAATTACGCCCTTGCCATCGGCCTTGCGGCGGCGCTGGCCATAGCGTGGGAACCCTTGGGCGGACAGGCCAGTCCGGCACACAACATCGTATTTGTAACAACGTTGCTGGCGTCGTTGCTGTTCTTTTTTCAGTTGTTCTATTGGATATACACCCCGCTGTTGCGTGTGCTGCTGCGGCATAAGGCCGTGTTTCTGTTGACGCCGCTAATTATATCGACGGCGGGTTTTGTCGTTTGGTTCGGCTATGGCGCCGTGGCGGATCAGTTGCCGGAACGTTGGCGTGAGTCCCGTTTTCATGAGCGGCTTGAAGAAGCGTTCCCGGGATTGGGCCGGGAGTTTATGCCGCCCCTCGACGAAGGCGCATTCTTGTATATGCCCGTTACCATGCCCCATGCGTCTATTGGCGAAGTAATGGACATCATGCGTGCCAAGGACATGGCCATACAGGCCATCCCCGAAGTTGAAGATGTGGTGGGCAAGCTGGGGCGCGCGGAAACGCCGCTGGACCCCGCGCCCGTGTCCATGATTGAAACGGTCATCAACTACAAGCCCGAATACAAGAGCGATGCCGAGGGACGACGGTTGCGGTTTAAGTACGACAACGACGGGGGCGTCTATCCACGTGACGCGGAGGGCGCGTTAATCCCCGACCCCAACGGAAGGCCCTATCGGCAATGGCGCGACCATATTCGAACGGCGGACGACATCTGGCATGAGATTGTGGCGGCGTCGCAGTTTGAAGGGCTGACCAGCGCGCCCAAGCTGCAACCCATATCGGCCCGCATTGTGATGTTGCAAAGCGGCATGCGCGCCCCCATGGGCGTGAAGATACAAGGGCCCGACCTGGAAACCATCGAACAGGTGGGCTACCGTGTGGAGGAATTGCTGAAGCAGGTGGAGGGGGTGCGTCCGGCGGCAGTGGTCGCCGACCGTATCGTTGGCAAACCGTATCTTGAAATTGTACTGGACCGCGAGCGCATGGCCCGGCATGGCGTCCGTATTCTGGACGCGCAGGACATTGTCTCCACCGCCATCGGCGGCATGCCGCTCACGCGCACGGTGGAAGGACGGGAACGGTACCCCGTGCGGGTCCGGTACTTGCGCGAACTGCGGGATTCGCCGGAGGCGCTCGACAGGATACTGGTTCCGGCACGCGATGCCGCGGCGGGCAAACCCGCCCAAATCCCGTTGGAGCAGGTGGCGGACATTGTATACACCCCCGGCCCGCAGGCCATCAAAAGCGAAGACACCTTCCTGACCGGATATGTGTTGTTCGACAAGATGGGCGACGAAGCGGAGGTGGACGTGGTCGAACGTGCCCAGGCGCATCTGCGCCGGCATCTTGACCATGAATTGCCCGGCGGCGTCAGTTACAGCTTTGCCGGGATGTATGAAAACCAGTTGCGGGCGCGCCGTACACTTGCACTGGTGCTGCCCTTGTCATTGTTCATCATTTTCCTGATTCTCTATCAGCATTTTCGTTCCATCATACATACGCTGGTGATTTTCAGCGACATCATCACGGCATGGTCCGGTGGATTTATTCTCTTGTGGCTATACAGTCAGCCGTGGTTTCTGGACAACAGTCCCTTTGGCGTTCCCCTGCGCGAACTGTTCCAAGTTGCGCCCGTCAATCTCAGCGTGGCGGTGTGGGTGGGATTTCTGGCGTTGTTCGGCATCGCCACGGACGACGGCGTGGTTATGATTACCTATCTGAACCAAGTGTTTCAGCGGAAGACACCGGCGTCCATACAGGCCATCCGCGACGCCGCCCTTGAAGCGGGTACACGCCGTTTGCGGCCCTGTCTCATGACATCGGCCACAACCATACTGGCGTTGTTGCCCATACTTACCTCCACGGGACGGGGCAGCGATGTGATGATCCCCATGGCGATTCCCGCGGTCGGGGGCATGGTGGTGCTGCTGATTACGCTGTTGGTGAACCCCGTGCTGTATGCTGCGATTGAAGAAATCAAATTTTGGTTGGCTACGGCCGGCAGTCCAGACCGGTAATCTGCTTTCGCTTACATCACGATAAGGGCCATGACATTGGGGCGGTTGCGCTCGTTGCTGGAGGATGCCACATCACGCGGGAACATGCGCCTCTCCTTTCCTGCGCCCGTTACCCTTGCGCCGCGGTCTGTCGGCGTTTTTGGTATACGGCGTATATGGCTTATAATAGCAGCATCTTTTCCAGCGCCAACAGCCTTACAGCCTTTCCGGGAGTGTGTATGAAGAACGACAGCAATCCAATACAACGACTCGTCATCAAACTGGGCACAAACTTGCTCACGGGCAAACATGTGTTTGAGGGGGAGGCCCTGGAACGGATGGTAAAAGAGGTCTGCGCACTCAAACAGGAGCAGCGCATGGACATCCTGATAGTGAGTTCGGGCGCGGTGGGCTGCGGCATGGAAGCACTTTCCCTTAAACACCGTCCGGCGTTGCTGCCGGAGAAACAGGCGGTGGCGGCGGTGGGTCAGGCGCGGCTGATGCACTATTATGAAGTGTTGTTTCGCACCTATGGCAACGGCCTCACCACCGCACAGGTATTGCTTACCCAGTCAGACCTGGATGCGCGTCAGAACTATCTTAACATCCGAAATACCCTCGCCACGCTGTTTAACATGGGCAATGTGATCCCGATTGTGAATGAAAACGATTCCACGGCCACCGAAGAATTGCGCTTTGGCGATAACGACACGCTGGCCGCCAAAATAGCGGCCAAAATCAACGCGAACCTGCTGATTATCTTGACCGACGTGGACGGGCTGTACGACAAGAACCCTTTGCATGAAGCGGAAGCCAAGCTAATTGCTGATGTGCGGGAGATTACGCCGGAAATTGAGATGGCGGCGGGGGACGCGGGCAGCATCACATCCACAGGCGGCATGCGCACAAAAGTAGAGGCCGCGCGTATTGCGACCGCGGCGGGCGTGGATTGTGTCATTGCATCGGGACATCAGGAACAGGCCATCCATCGCATACTCAGCGGGGAAGCCTGTTGTACACGTTTCTTCCCGTCAAAATCGGCGATGTCCCATCGGAAACGGTGGATTGCTTTCGGACGCACCACGACCGGCGCATTACACGTGGATGACGGGGCACGCAAGGCCCTTGTCAACAAGGGAACAAGTCTGTTGCCTGCGGGCATTGTGCGCGTGGAGGGCGTCTTTGAAGCCGGTGCGGCAGTCCGCGTGGTGGATACGGGCGGGCGCGTGATTGCCCGCGGCCTGACAAATTACGGCAGTGATGCGGTGGACGCCATTAAAGGCCGACAATCCGCGGAGATCGCCACGGTGCTCGGTCGCAAAGATTTCGACGAGGTGATTCACCGGGATAACATGGCGTTATTATGAACCTGTATTGCTGCTTCCGTGACGGTATTACACTTCGAAGTCGGCGGGCAAGCAAAGTGCCTGATATGGTGTAAGATTCGCAGGCGCAACCCCGCCACGGCGGGGTGAAATATGCGGGTTAAGCGCCCGCTTCCACCGTGTCCGGGAGCGGCGTAACGGCGTCTTTCACGATTAACGTGGCATCGCGTCGATAGATGGCGTATTTGGTGCACCCCTGTTCGCGTGCCTCATCTTCAACAAACCCTTCCATCGCCTTGCGCCAACCACGCAGTTCTTCCTGTTGCCAAAGTTTTTCTTCGTGTTTTGTCAAGGTGTATCGCCATATAACGCGTGCCATTGTTAGTTACTCCTCTCCTGTTACAGGATGGTTCTCACGTCGCCCCTGGTCTGGAGAAATGGTACCGTGCCACGCATATTCTCCGACTAACTGGTTGAGTTAGTATAACATAGAATCTGCTTGCAGGTCAAATCGGCTGCAACAAACCGGATAAGGCCCCGCTTGTTGGGATATATTCCTTATAATGGCCGCGGTGAAGGTGCTTCCGGCAGCGTCAATCGCGTATGATGGGGGAAACCGTAAGGAGACCCCATGGAAATCAGTCGACGCGAGTTTGTCAAGACAGGCGCATCTCTTGCCTGCGCCGGCATGGCCGTTTCGGAATCACGATTGGAGCATAGTACAATGACAGCGGTCAACAACAGTAAAATCAATGTCTTGTTGATACATGTGGACCAACAGCGCATCGAGTGTCTGGGGGCCTACGGCAACCCGGACATCAAAACGCCCCATATTGACCGGCTGGCGGAGGAAGGAGTGCGCTATGAGCAGAGCTTTTGCCCTTACCCCATTTGTACGCCTTCCCGGTATTCATTATTGAGCGGCTTGTATGTACATGACCATCGGGGCTGGGACAATCACTGTACTCTGGCACCGGACATCCCCACCTTTCCGCGGCTGTTGCGCGAGGCGGGCTATGCTACGCAAGCGGTTGGCAAGATGCACTTTACGCCTACCTATCTTGATGTGGGGTTTGATGTGATGTATCTGGCGGAACAAGACGGCCCGGGCCGTTGGGACGACGACTATCACCGCGCATTGATGGAAGCGGGACTGGCGGACATCAACGATTTGGAAGACCAGCGCCGGGAATATCGCCGCAATGCGCGTCCGGCCTACTGGGAAACCTTTGGCGCGCTGCCCTCCAACCTGCCCGAAAAATGGCACTCCACCACGTGGATTGGCGACCGCGTGGTGGACGCGATTGATTCCTGGGCCGACGCGGGGAATCTGCTCATGGCCGGGTTCATCAAGCCGCATCATCCTTTTGATCCGCCGCCTAATCTGGCGGACGCCCACGACCCGGACCGGCTCGAACTGCTGCCCGGCTGGACGGAAGCGTGTTTGCCTCATGATATCGCGTTGCACGGCGGCTATTTTCCCCATGAACGTTTGCACGAAAAGGCGCTGCGCCGCATCATGGCCTATTACTACGCCACAATAGAGCACATAGACGCCCAAGTGGGTCGCATGATTGACCTGTTGAAACGCAAGGGATTATATGACAACACCCTCATCATCTTTACGGGCGACCATGGGGAATACATGGGGTTTCATCATCTGCTGTTAAAGGGCAACCATTTGTATGACCCGGTGGTGAAAGTGCCGCTTATCATCAAGTATCCGGCGGGCGCCACGGTGAGCGGGGGCCGGGTGTCGCACGCGCTTGTAAACAACATTGACCTTGCGCCAACCATACTCGCGCAAGCCGGTATCGCGCCTGCGGCGGGCATGACGGGCCACAATCTCGCACAAACGGACGCCAGTCATGACGTGGTCTTCTGCGAACACCTGCGGGGCGATCAGGTGATGGCGCGCACCCGCACACACAAACTTATCTGTTCCCGACAGCATGACTATATGTTGTTTTACGATTTGGAAGAAGACCCGAACGAGATGAACAACCGCGTGGATGACCCGGCCTGTCGTGATGCGGTTGCAATGCTTGAGGCGGCTGCCGAAGCATGGCGTCCGCGCACATTGCGGCCGGAAACCCATCTTGATTACGATGCGCCCGTCATCTGTCGGCCCAATGTGCCGCCTCGCGACAATTCACATCGTGCTGCCATCGCCGCATGGTATGACGCCAAAATGCAGGATGCGCTCGGCTAGTTTTCATTCCTGTTCCGTGGGCGGGAACGTTTTCAACACGTATTCTTTCGCGTCCGCCATATCGTTGAGCCGTCCCTCCAGCTGCAAGCTCTCCACGGAACCGAGGATCTCTCTGAACCGCGGCCCGGGCGCATACCCCATTGCGAGCAGGTCGCGACCCGTCAATAACGGGGGCGGACGCAATGATTCACTGCCGAGTTCCTGTACGCGCCGTTCTATTGCATCAATAAACGCGGTGTCGCCGTGGCTGGCCAGCGCGTCCATGCGACACAAGGCAAGCAGCTCGCCGAAACCTTCTTTGCGGGCAAAACGAATCTGCCTGTTCTTGCGCATGTTCATGAAGTCCTTCAGGCGCATGTGATTTTCCACCAGCCAAACGACCCGCTGCACCGTTCTTTTCGGCAGACGCAATCGGCGGCCTATGGCGTCGCTCATGTGGGCGCCTGTTTTTTCATGACGGGGGAATCGGATGCGCTCCTCAAAGGTCTGGGTGTCCGGTTTCCCCACATCGTGCAACAATGCGGCCAAGGCAAGAGTATGCGAAACATGGGCCGGCAGTTGCGCCAGCATAAGCAGCGTGTGCGCCCACACGTCGCCTTCCGGGTGACCTGAAGGCTGTTCCACGCCATGCGTAGCGGTGACTTCCGGCAATATCTGCGCCAGCAACCCCGTGGCGTCCAGTGTTTCCAAGGCCGTGCGTGCACGGCCCTCGGTAAGCATTTTGAGCAGCTCATCCCGAATGCGTTCTTGACTGGTGGCGCGTATGTTGTCGGCCATATCATGCATGGCGGCCAAAGTGTCCGGGGCAATGTGAAAATCAAGCCGCGCCGCAAACCGTACCGCCCGTAGTAAACGCAGATAGTCCTCTTGGAAGCGTGCCCGCGCATCGCCGACTGCACGCACAATCCCGGCGCGCAAATCCGCCTGACCGTCCACATAATCCAACACCTCATCGGTAACGGGATCGAGGAACAGGGCGTTGATGGTGAAATCGCGCCGCCGCGCATCGTTTTCGGCGTCCGTAAAAGACACGGATGCGGGCCGCCGTCCATCAAGGTAGGGGCCGTCTTTCCGAAACGTGGCAATCTCAAACAGGCCCTCGTTGCACACGACGATAACAACGCCGAATTGCGCGCCCACGGCAACGGTCTTGGGGAACAGCCGGATAATGTCCTGCGGGTGCGCGTTCGTGGCGATGTCAATATCCTGGGGTGCGCGGTTCAGCAATACATCACGCACACAACCGCCTGCGAACAAGGCCTGAAACCCCGCATCCCGCAGTTGCGCGCACAGTAGGGTTGCGGCCTGCTTCTTTTGTTCCCACGAAACCGCGTGGTCGCCCATGTCTGATGTCATCGCAGCAGCACCCGCGCCGCTGCCACTTGACCGCCCTCAAGAACCAGCGCAAATCCCGCCGCAAACAAGGCCAGCAACGCCGCCACATAATAGTACGCAGGCGCCCGAAGGAAACGCCCGGAAAAGACCAGTGCCAAAACAAGGCCCAACAGCGCGAGAAAATAGATGTGGCCACTATTCCAATGGTACAGGCCAACTGCGCCGACGGCCGCCGCGACAAAGGCCAGTCCGTACGATGCCGGCAACCGCGTCCAAGACGGCGCCAACACATGACAGACGGCAAGCCGCTCAAACAGCACCAAACTCACAATATACATCCCCAACAAGGGCAGATACCACGGCAGCGCATGCGCAGGCGGCGCACCCGTGCGCAGGGCGTTGTAGAACGCGGCCACCGAAATCGCCGCCAATACAAAGGCGAGCATGGTAAGGCCGGGCAGTCCGTGGGAGAACAGCCGCCGCGGCGCCAGCAGCGCCGATGCCGCCATTCCCGCGAGCATCGCCAGATACACGCCCGGCACAATGTCATGAGCGGCGAGCAGCCATAAGGCAACAGCCGGACAGTATGGGATAATGGCCGGTATTCTTTCGGCAATCCGGGCGTCTTTGTCCAGCCGATCACGCCAAAAAATGTCCGCATACAACGCCAGGGCCAGCGTGGCAATTCCGAGGATAACCGTCTGTGTTGGTTGTGGCGCGGCGACAAGGGAATCGCCCGAAACAACCAGATACGGAAAGGCATATAAAAGCGCGTGGGCCGCGAAAACCGGTGCCAGCCCGGCCAGCGCAATGGCGGGCGTAAACAGCAACAGCCCCAGACCAAGAAAGACCATCCCCTGTGACGCCAGAATAAAGGGCAGCGCTTCACTGTCGCCCCGTGTCATGATGGTGTGGACGGCAATGGTGAGTGCCGCCACAAAAGCGCACATGAGCGCGTGTTGGTCTTGTTCACGGGCACGGGCTTTGCCTCTGCGTTCTTTTTGCGTCCGCGCGTTGCTGTGTATCCATGCCGCCGCCAGCAGCAATCCCGCCGCGCCAAGCAGCCACGCCCAAAAGCCGGGAATGCTCGCCGGGCCGATGCCAACGGGCGTTGTCTGTACTTCCACGGCGAATGACACGGCAAATGCAGCGGTTAACAGCGCATATTGCGTCAGCCGCAACAAACGCGCGTCATACCAATGAGAGAGCGCTGCGGCAACAACACAACCCGCCGCCACTATCAGCAGCCGGAACGGCGGGGTCATCGGCAACAGCAATGCCACCACCAACGTGATGATTGCCGCAAGCGAAAACAGGGAGACCAGCGTGCTTTTACCCTGCGTCATATAAAGTGTCGGTGCGGCCAGCGCGTTCATTATCAACAGAGCGCCAATAACCAGCCAAAGCCACCACGCAGCCCCGTCGGCAAACAATACAAAACCCGTCGCAGGGTACAACACGGTGTTGATGATAGTTAAGGCCAGACACCGTTGTCCCCGTTGGGCATCGCGCAGGCCCTGGTCAACTGCCAGCGCGGTCATCCCGGCGTACAACAAGGTCAGCCCCGCCGCCGTACCGGCAGATGCCGTGCCGCCTGCCGTGGCCGCGTCGCCGCCGTAAAAGATGAATGCGGCATACCCCAGCAGGAGCGTTCCGTGGGTGAATAACCGTCCCGGTTGCCGCATGGCCCATGCCCATGTCCAGCCGGCCAATGCCGCGGCGATAATCAACAGCAGTACGCCAATGTCGGTGGGCGACAACAGCGGCGCAACGGCATACAGCAGATACAGGCCCAGCGCAGCGGTTAGCAAACTGTTGGACTGGCTGCGGGCGCGCCATGCAAACATGGCGAACAAGACCAGCATGGCCGCACACAATATCACGCCGCCGTAGGGATGAAGCGGGAACCGGAAGGGCAACATACTGCGCGTGGCGTCAAACAACACGGTGGCAGTGGTCATGAACAGTAACGTCGCGCCGCCGCCCAAAAGCGCTTTCCCGAAAACACGCCCCCGCGCAGCGAGCCGCGCACCGGGCAAGAACAACATCAACCCGATGCCATAACCCATGATGAACAGTTGCATGCGGGGCAACGGCAAATGCACAAACAGCAGCGCACACGCGGCAACGACAAGGATAAAGACGGTTCCGGCCGTTTGTCGCGCCACAAGCAAGTGCGTCATCGGCGTTGTGACGCCGGCAACGGGCGGGGGCGGGTTGTGCCTTTGAAAAGTCACTACGGGCGTCCTTGTATCTTGTCACACACGGCGGCGCATCATCAGACGATGTCGAAAGACTAACCGGAAACGCTTCTGTCTCTATTTGTCGCGCCGTCAGCCGACCAGCCGTTTCAACACTTCACAGCCTTGGACAATTGTATCATCGGCCGCGGCAAAGGAAATACGGAAACAGTTTTTCTGTTCCGAGAAAACGCTGCCGGGGATGATAAGCACGTTATTCTCTATGGCCTTCTTCACAAACGCGTCGCCGTCGTTGTCAGGCGCTTGCGGGAAGATATAAAACGCGCCGTCCGGCTTCACACAGGGAAACACGTCTTTCAGACCATTATAGACCAGGTCGCGTTTGTGGCGGTATGCATCCACCTTGGCCGTCATATCCGCCTCCAGCGCGGGTACGGCGGCTTTTTGCGCGAAAGACGGCGCACACACAAAGGTATATTGTTGCAACGTGTTCATGGCCTGGATAACATCTTCCGGCCCCGCCGCATAACCCAGACGCCAACCGGTCATGGCCATATTTTTTGAGAACCCGTTCAGACAAATCACCTGATCATACAGACCCGCCATTGTTGCGGGCGGCGTGTCGTACTGAAGCGATTCGTAAATCTCATCACTGATAACCAGCAACCCGTGTTTTTTTGCCACCGCCGCCAGTTGGCGCATTTCGTCCTGGCTCAACGCCACGCCCGTGGGATTGGCCGGGCTGTTGACGATGACGGTTTTCGTCTTGGGCGTAATGGCCGCCTCCACCCGTGCCGCCG